>JACYMB010000219.1 GCA_015272205.1 Synechococcales cyanobacterium T60_A2020_003
GGGCGTTAGATGGAGAAGTGAGTTTCTACCCATGCGGTTAGTTCACATTCAGATACGGCATAGAAGGTAGCGCTACTGCGTGGATCGTAGGCATACGAAGAGCGATCGCCTGCCTCATCCGTAACTCGCTCAACGTGAAGATTACTAGCATCTTCCATCGCGGTACCGACTTCATAGAAGAACTCAGATATCCACTTAAAAATTCGGGTGAGGATCGAAAAGAATTGAGGGGTGGTGTAGGGCGCTTGGTACTGTGCTTGCATCGGTCGATTCCTTTGAGTTGAGTGGTGGGATTGCTTGCTATGCCTCCATCATCCACCCTCTTCCCTGCAGACGAAATCCCGATAAATTCAGATTTGTTCAGGAGTTGAATCCTGACCTTGTGCTAAGCCTGTAAAGCAGAACGGTAGGCCGCAAAAAAGTTAAGCTGCGGGGGCAGTTCTGCTGAATGACAGAATCCATTTTGACAATCGTATTGCATCAGCGAAATCCGTTGAGACGGCAATAAGTCTCTCATCTTAAAGGTGTATTCGCCATAGTCGGCTAGGTCATCCAACCCCACCGAAGTGAGGAGCACCTCGGCCAAAAGCCATATCGCTACTTTCCAGACTAAAGATTGCATAGGAGGAACCGTTAAAAATTAACACCCTCAACTCTTCAACATCAGTCAGCCAAGTCAATACCGCTGCATACTTAACATTGCTTAGCGAGGTATATATATAAATGTAAACTATTTTAGGAATAATTTAAAGTTATGTAACGCAACTGCGTTCAGTGACCGTTCTATTTGGCGAACACAGCACGGGGTGGGGCGATCGCCCTTACTACACCTGTAGAGGAACGATCGACATAATTCTCTGCTTTGCATAGTCATCGTATATAATTAGATACATTGTTAACAAATGTAAAGTAAATCTAATAAAAGCCTGACACTCTAGAGAATCTTTAGTTCCTCTCCGAGGACAGTTTTCCTGAATTGTGGGGTGTTCAAGGTCTGTTGTCGCTTCCTCTTTCAAACCCCTCACAATGATGAGCCTGACCCAAATCCTAGTTGCGTCCCATGGATATGAGAAAACTGCGAGTGTTCCGCTTTTCCAGTTCAAGCAGGATATGGTTGATCCTGTAGATCTGCACGGAGCTGTTCGGATTCGGTGGGGCAATCCGGCACAACCTTTTCTATCGACCTACCTGACGCAACTCGATCAAGCATTATTAGTGTGGGGCGGAGCCACAGCCGCAATTTTTCTGATTGCTCAGTTTTATGTCTTTAGTTGGACGTTACAGGCTTTAATCTGGTCAGCCTTAAGTGGTGTCGCGACCTTAATTTCTGGAAAACTCGGTTGGTTTTGGGTCACCAGGCGACAGCAACGCTGGATTTTATACACCTGGTCTTTTTTGGTATTGATGGGTCTACTACTCACAACCTATGGTGTCTTTGCAGGATTACCGATTGTTTTGGTGAATCTCTGCGCGATTTGGCTAGTGCTCTGCGCGGTTGGCTATTTTGCAACCGGAATTGGCATCCACGCCCCTGCCTTCCTGTTGAGTGGAGCCGTCCATCTCGCTGTCATTCCCGCTCTACTGACGTTTCCGGCATGGCAATTTTTCTGGACGGGCGTAACGATGTCAGGATGTCTATTGTGCCTAGCTTTGCTTCAGTGGCAGCATCAATGATTGAACGTAAAATGCGCGATACTCATAGAGAATAGCTGTAGCGATCGCCCTATGAAATCTGAGCATCCCGTTGTTTCTAGCATCACAATCTATCCGGTCAAGTCGTTAGATGGCGTCAACGTTCCACACCGATCTCTGCTGAATCAGGCAGGCTTAACGGGCGATCGCACCTTTGCGATTGTGGACAACGAAGGACAGTTTGTGAACGGTAAGCGCAACGCCAAGATTCACAGCATCCGGTCTACGTTTGATCTAGAGGCGTGGACAATCTCGTTATCGATTCACGGCACAGAAGCGGTAGACACCTTTCACCTAGAGGGCGATCGCACTGCCTTAGAGCAATGGCTCAGCGACTATTTTCACCAGTCTGTACATCTCATTCAGAAGCCAGAGGGATTTCCAGACGATACCAACTCTCCTGGCCCAACGATCATCAGTACTGCAACCCTGGAGGCGATCGCCGCTTGGTATCCGAACCTCAGCGTAGACGATATCCGGCGTCGATTTCGCAGCAACATCGAGATTGCGGGCACTCCGGCCTTTTGGGAAGATCAGTTGTTTAGCAACACCGATACAGGTGTTGAATTTCAGATTGGGGATACGCACCTCCTAGGCGTTAATCCTTGTCAGCGCTGCGTGGTCGTTACCCGCGATCCGGACACCGGAGAGTCGTTTCCAGAGTTTCAAAAAATCTTTGTTGCGAATCGTAAAGAGACCCTACCCGACTGGGCAGAGCGATCGCGCTTTAATCATTTCTTTCGGGTAGCAGTTAATACCCGTATATCTAGCTCCACCCCAGCGCTAGACATCAAAGTTGGAGACAGTCTTTCTCGACGCTAGTACGGTGGATAGGGAGAGTACGGTGGATAAGGAGCCTGTTTCAGAGCATCGAACTGAAAGCAGTGATTTCCTTCAGGATGCTTCCAAAACTCCTGTTCTGGCATCGGATTTTTCTGCAAGGGGCGTATGGAACTGTCGGTTTCAAAGGTGGCACACAGTTCGTATTCCGTTCCCTCGGTGGGACGATAGACATAGGGTTCGCCAGAGATGGGATCGGTTGTCTGCAAGATGTCCGATAGAGTAGAGGGCAGGGTGACAGGTTCCCTTAAATCCTGCGATCGCATGGCTTGGGCGCAGATATCTTCAGAAATAGCATAGAGATTTTGTAGTCGTTGTTGATCGGATCGAATCCGGCGTTGTTGAATCGGCGATCCGAGCAAGATAAAACCTGCTACAACACCAAGAACAACGACACTGGTTGCAGCGATCGCAAACCACCGATCTGAAGGAGAAGAATGACTCATACACGTCCAGGCTGTCGTTGCAGCCAGGTCAAATAGTACCAAAACACGCCGCCAGCCAGCACAAAGACAATGGCAACCTTCAGCGTAAACCGTAACGTAAGATCCCCCTGAAGCAGGGAGGTAAGAAAGATCACGACGTCAATGATTGCAGTGAGAGCCGCAATTAATAGCGCGAGATAGGTGAGCCATTTCCGTACGCCGGACTGAAATTTTTCGGGATGCTCAGCCAAGTCTCGACTTAGCATCCGCATCAGTAAAAGATAGATGGGAAATACGACTATTAATCGCGCTAGAGCCGATGCCAGCTCATAACTTTGCCCCCAATAGCCCTGGTCTAGGGGATCGGGAACCAGCCAATCTACGGCAATAAACCCGATTTCGCCTAACGCTTGCACCCAAATTCCCAGGGTTGTAAACGAAAGCAAATACAGGAAGGCATCCCGCGCCGATTCGCTGCGTCGTCCTCGTGGGGTAGGAATCGCCTGTCCGGCAAGCTGCTCGTACACCGCACTAAAGGCAGCATCAATGGCAGGGTCAGGCCATCCCCGATGCTGCAACAGACGATAAATCAATTCATCCGATGCGCCTTTGGTACGGGCTGCGTCAATGTATCGGATTAGGGCAAGTTTAGGATCTTCGGGGGGTGGCGTGGAGGATTCCTCGATCATGGCAACTCGTTGAGCCAGTTAACGATGCTTCAGTATAGTGCGCTGAGTGAACCAGCAATTTACATCCCTAGACCAGATTTTAAGTTGGAACTCACCCCATGCCCGAAAGTTTAATTTTTGTGCACAAAAAGAAACCTGGCTAAAAGCACGATAGTCTAGGCTATATGGGGAGTCAAAGGCTTCACGACAATCCGATGAACTCTCAAAACTGATGTTTTGGTGTGACGATGAATCATAAGTTTTTAGAACAATGGGGTAACGTTTCATCCCTGGCGATCGCCCTTTCTGTCGGCATTTTTAGCCATCCTGCTTTGGCGATTGAAGAAACCCTATCGTTGTGCGAAACAGGATCAACGACTGTGCGGGTCTATGTAGAGGATGGTGAAACGCGGATGCGGGTGTTTGACCGTCAAGACAACGTGATTTGGATGAATAAAACCCCTGCGGGTGAAGACGTGACCTCCGAGGGATTCCAATACATAAACCTGATGGGCGAACAAACCGTTACCCTATCCATGAACCCTACCGCCAACACTTGCCAGATCCAAGTGGGCGATCGCCCCATCGAAGCAGGTACACTACTCATTCAAAATGCTCGTCCGGGGAGTGAAATGGCATCTGTCACGGGAACCGTCAGCTATCTTCAGCGGATTGCCCTTCCTCCCGGTGCAGTTGTTGAAGTCAAGCTAGCCGATGTCAGCCGTGCTGATGCGCCTGCCATTGTGCTGTCGGAACAGACCATCGTGACCCAAGGCGAGCAGGTGCCCATTCCGTTTACCCTTTCCTACGATCCCGCTGACATCGATCCCCGCTATCGATGTGTAGTGCAGGCTCGGATCACCATTGATGGCGAACTGGCCTGGATTTCCACCACCAGCTATCCCGTGATTACCCAGGGTAATTCCACCAAAGTAGATGTCATTGTAGAACCCGTGGGCGATCGCCCCTCCGATAGCCAGAATCGATTCTCCCGCTAGCATTACCGAACCGGGTTGGATGTCCTGGCAACCCATCAAAGAACTGGCGGCCGTCAATGTGACAACGGGCTTCTCCAATATGGAACTCGGCGGGTACATGGATTTCCAAAATGCTTGTGCTCAGGCGACCGGACAAACAATGGACGATTTTCCGAACTGGTTTCGGATGGATGACCGAGTCAACCAAATTGGCACCGGAACCGTGGCGTATGGCTGTTGGTGGAATGGGGAGATGATCGCTACATTCCCAAGCCTCGCCCTCAAAAATGACCTCGCTTCCCCCTATTGTCTCAAGAGCATTGCCGCTCAGCCGCTGGACATTTACAGTGACCCCGACCCGACCGCGACCCGGTTGGGAACGGTAGCACCGGGCGAAACGGTTCAACCCAGTTCCACCCCAGCGCTCCTACGGGATGTCAATGGCGAAACCTGGATTGCGATCGCCACTCCGGTCGAAGGCTGGGTACGGCACGGAATGGGCGGAGAACCAGGCAATTTTGAATGCTGTGAGTAGCGTTTCTGGCTGAAACCGATCGAGAGGAGGAACCGATCGAGAGGAGGTAAGGCTTGGAGGTTCCAAGACAGATTGCATGGGCAGCGATCGCGCGAAATCCGGCAATTCCATCCGCCGTGCGGTGTGACATGATAGATGTCTAGGATATTGTCCAGTCTGCCCAATCCAGTCACCTGATCCAGGGAGTCAGTCATGATTTTTCCAACCTTTGAAGACTTTCAAGACCTCGCAAAGCGCGGAAATTTTGTTCCCGTTTATCAGGAGTGGGTGGCGGACCTAGAAACCCCCGTTTCGGCTTGGTACAAGGTTTGCGCTGGGCAACCCTACAGCTTTTTGCTGGAATCGATTGAGGGTGGAGAAAAGATCGGACGCTACAGCCTATTGGGGTGCGATCCGCTGTGGATTTTAGAGGTTCGGGGCGATCGCACCCTGCAAACCCACCGCAACGGTGAAACCCAAGTTTTTGAAGGAAACCCGTTCGATATTCTGACCGATTGCCTTAAACCTGTCGTTCCCGTCAAACTGCCTCAGTTACCCCAGGGTATTGGCGGACTCTTCGGCTTTTGGGGCTATGAGCTGATCAACTGGATCGAACCCCGTGTCCCCATCTATCCCCTCACGGAGGCGGATTTGCCCGATGGCATCTGGATGCAGGTTGATCATCTGCTGATTTTTGACCAAGTCCAGCGCAAAATTTGGGCGATCGCCTACGCGGATCTGCTCGACCCCAATACCGACCTACGCCAAGCCTACGATACCGCTTGCGCCCAGGTACAGCGACTCGTCGATAAACTGCAACTGCCCCTCTCCAGCGGCGATACCGTTCTAGAATGGACACCCCCCAGTCAGAGCGATCGCCCTCCGGTAGACTTTGCCAGCAACACCACCCAAGAGCAATACTGCGCCAGCGTTGACAAGGCGAAGGAGTATATTCGGGCAGGCGACATTTTTCAGGTGGTCATTTCCCAGCGACTCTCGGCAGACTACAGCGGCGATCCCTTTGCCCTATACCGTTCGCTGCGAATGATCAATCCGTCCCCCTTCATGGCCTACTTCCAATTCCAGGATTGGCAAATCATCGGCTCTAGTCCCGAAGTCATGGTGAAGGCCGAACGTCCGGCAGCTCTAGAAGGCAAGACCCTCGCCACCCTGCGACCAATCGCCGGAACCCGACCCCGGGGCAAAACCGCCAAGGAAGATGCCGCCTTGGCCGAAGATCTGCTGCACGATCCGAAGGAAGTGGCCGAACACGTGATGCTGGTCGATCTGGGACGCAACGATCTGGGGCGGGTCTGCGTCAAGGGCAGCGTGGAAGTGGATGAACTGATGGTGATTGAGCGCTATTCCCATGTGATGCACATCGTCAGCAACGTGATCGGAATTTTAGACCCAGAAAAAAATGCCTGGGATCTGATGCAGGCGTGCTTCCCCGCAGGTACGGTCAGCGGTGCGCCCAAGATCCGAGCCATGGAAATCATTCACGAACTGGAACCCTGTCGTCGTGGCCCTTACTCTGGTGTCTATGGCTATTACGATTTTGAAGGCCAGCTCAATAGTGCGATCGCCATTCGGACGATGGTAGTGCGACCGACGGAAACGGGAAGCCATACGGTGAGCGTTCAAGCCGGAGCAGGGCTGGTAGCCGATTCCAAACCCGAGATGGAATACCAGGAGACATTGAATAAAGCACGGGGGATGCTGGAAGCGATCCGGTGTTTGAAGCTTTAGCCGTCTACTGATTCAACTCATCTTCTGCTCGGTTACTAAGGTTAGACTTTCCCATCCACCCCGTTCATCGTAGCGGCGAATCATGCGTTGACGGAGGGTTGGGGAAATCAACCATCCCGCCTCTAGGAAAAAGGGACGGCCTTTGGGAATGGTTAACGGTGTGGTTGCGGAGGCTCCTTCGGGTAAGAGCAAGACCTGCACCACCGTCTCTCGATCGGGAAACAGCAGTCGATTCCTGTGAATATCTGCCGTTGAGGTCACGGTAAAGGTCGGCGTCGTGATGCACTGCTCAAGGCGATCGCCCTTCTGCTGAATCCGAAGCTGGGTTGGATAGCGATCGCGTCCCCTCAAGTCTGGGTACAGCACCACTGCCTCGCCCTGCCACTCCCCCACGAGCTGATCCACGGTTACCGAGGGACGAACTGAGGGTGCATCGGGAGTCAGCGCTTCTCGGATCAGGGTAAAACTGGAAAGCTGGGCATCACCATCAAACAGTTCCACTAACCGTAAGCGGCGATCGCCCGCCATAAAGCCCAGTTCCGCTCCAAATTGGGTGAAGGGAGCCCACTGGATCGAACCTTGGGAAAACGCCCCAGCCTCAAACACTAAAACACTCCGATTCAGGGAGCGATACTCAAACACCTGTTCCTGGCTCAGTTGTCCTGTTTCCGGTGAAAAGCGTCGCACCACTTGGCGCACCGTCTGATTCTCATCTAACCCTTCTAGAGATACACAGGTGGGCGTATCCGATACCACATCCCCGTGAGGAGAAAGCTGGGTAAACGATCCGTGCCATACGCCTAAATTTTTCAGGAGGTAATCCCATTGGGAGAGGGAATCGAAACTCGTCATGATCACCCAAAACTACCGACCAGCCCAAAACCTAGGGCCAGTCTCTATTGTATCGAATTACAAGGTATCGCAAGTCGGGAATCGGGAGGGGCGATCGCAGGTTAATATCAGTACCCAGATTGACAGCGACACAACACCGCACCTGCATCTCCCTCACCCCTGAAGGCTCAGATCTCAGAATGCTCGAGCATGATGCGCCTATCCCTACGCCGCAACTTTTAAGGCTTTCAATAACGCCTCAGCGGCTGCTTCCGAGAACGCCGGATTTTGTCCTGTGATGATTAATCCATCCGTTACAGCATAGGGTGCAAACAGAGCGTCCGCCTTGCTAAAGACTCCTCCCAATTCAATCAATCGGGTTTCAATGGCAAAGGGCACGACATCGCTTAGCTCTACTGCCGCTTCTTCTTCATTTGTAAAGCTAGTGAGCGATCGCCCTTTCAAAATCGACTCGCCATTGGCATCCGTCGCTTGTACGAGCGCCGCCGGGCCATGACAGACTGCCGCAATCGGCTTTTCCTGAGCATAAAACGCTGAAACCAATGCCGCATTGATTGGATCATCTGTTCAACCCGCTCGTACAACCAATCCGTATTCAAGCGGATTAGCATGAGCTACAAGATGCTTTGTATGAGACAGGACTTACGCAATTGGGCGATTTTGCGCGGGTGTAACCTGCGCAAAATCGCCTAAACGACTCAGGACGCCGCACGTAGTGCGTAAGTCCTGAGCGATTCAAGAGGGTGTCGTAGATAGTAATACGACACCCTTCTTCTAACCGAGTCTTTTCTATCCTGGCATCCGTACCAACAGCACTGGACAAGGCGCGTACACCCGCACATAGTCAGATAACGACTGTCCTAACAAGCGGTCAAGATCGGGCAAGCCTTTTGCAATTGACGGACGCCGATCGGGTGACCCCAACACAATTAGATCAACGCTCATATCTTCAGCCAATTGGCAAATGCGCGCACCGGGCGATCCTTCCGGGGCAAAACAGCGATATTTCACGCTAAACTTCTTAGCTTCTGCGATTGCGGGCTGCAACACCGGATCCTTCTCCGCATCAGCGTGCATCATCTGCTCGTCCAACTTGCCAGAGATGTCTGGATTCGCGTGTACTAGGAGTACCTCACTATCCTTGACGTCTCGTGCAAGGGCGATCGCTGACTGCACCGCTTCCTGCCCCGATGAAGATTTATCCACTGCCACTAAAATTCGGCGAATACGCTTGACATAGATATCGTCTTTCACCAACAGCATCGGGCGCTGGGCCAGTTGAAATACGTACTGGCTCACCGAGTTTTCTAAAATCGACTGCAAACGCTTCAATCCCCGCGAACCCATGATGATGAGATCCGCATCAATTTCATCAGCAACTTTGCAGACCAAGTCCTTGGGCTCTCCTTCCCGCAGCATCGCGTTAGTCTGGGAGGGATCAAGCTGAAGAGACTGAATGGCTCTGGCTAAGGTTTTTCCACCCTCTTCCCACTTTAGGGTCATGCCCTCAGCCGTCACCTGGGGGGGGACTACATGGAGAACCGTCACCGATGCCTGCTGAATTGAAGGGATATCCATCAGGATTTTCAGCATGGCTTCGGACTGCCCCGTCCCCGAATCGGCTAACAGAATCTTTTTAATCATGATTGCCTCTCAAAGCGATGTATCAAATGGTTTAATGCGCTTACGTTTTAGACGCTAGTGCCTTCCACCCATGACGTGTATCGTTCATGGCTATAGCCCCGTTTCGATAGTCGGCAACACGCCACCAGATTCAACTCCTGGATTGGGGTAAGGCACTACTCATCGCAATCATAGCGTTTCAAGGTTTCAGCGATTATGAGCAACCTCAATTTTGTGAGATCCTGTAACAGCCTTGCCCTTCGCCTTCAAAAAAATTGTTCATTTGGCTCATATGAAGAAGTAAAGTGACGTTGGAAATCTACGCCCAAAACTTGTACATCTGAACTCAACCTTCCACAATTCCAAGGTTTTCATGGGCACCTTTGGCAACTCTTACCTGAATCCTATGGCGTCTTCTGTTTCTCAACCCGGCAACCTTCGATGGTTTGAATATCGAGTTCAGGCCCACCCTCACTACACGGACTATGGCGGCATTGTTTGGCATGGCTCCTATATCGCCTGGATGGAAGAAGCTCGCGTTGAGTGCCTGCGATCGCTCGGCACCGAGTTTTCCGATTGTGTAGACGCAGGGTGCGATCTGCCCGTAATTGATCTCACGATTCGCTACCATCAGCCCATTCAGCATGGCAAAACGGCCATTGTCAAAACACGCCCCACCCGCACCAAAGGGGTCAGACTGCTCTGGGACTATCGCATTGAATCGCCCGACGGCAAAACCCTATACACGACGGCTCAGGTCACGCTCGTTGCCATTGATCGTGCTAGGAGAACAATCATCCGCATCCTCCCCCAATGTCTAGAAGATCTGCTGGATTATTTCGCAATCCCGACAGACACCCCTTAGACTGGAACTTAGAGTATGCCCGCCCGTACCCAATCTGACAGGCATTCAGCTATTGGTCATTTGGATGCAAAGCTCATAAACGGGTGCTCCAAATGTTCAGGAAGGCTTGAAATATGCCTAGGGCAGCGACTCATTTAATATCGTTCCAGTTCCTTGGGAATCCCTGTGGGGAGGCGACTGCTCTCTGGTAGAGTTTATAAATATTACGACCGTGTAACGATTCTTTATAATTCGCTGCGGTGACTCTGTTAGTGTCCATATTTCGTTATCACCCAGTAGGCGATCGCACCCATCCGTTTTCTTTAGCACATCTCTTTAGGTAGGACAGCTTTATGGTACAAACCGTGGCTCCGGAGCAAGTTGGCTACATCGTCAACAACTGTCACCAAAACCCATTTGAGGTACTTGGTCCTCATCCCATCCAGCAGGACGACCGTACCCAGTGGGCCGTGCGTGCATATTTACCCGACGCGGAAGCCGCATGGGTAATCTGCCCGGAGGAACGAGCGGAATACCCCATGACCCCTACCCATCACCCCCACTTCTTTGAATGCATCATCGATAAAGAAGACTTCTCGAACTACCAACTGCGCTTCATCGAACGGGGGCATGAAAAGGTTACCTACGATCCCTATGCCTTTCGCTCTCCCCTCGTCACCGACTTCGACGTTCATCTCTTCGCCGAAGGTAACCACCACCGTATTTATGAGAAATTAGGAGCACACCTCACCGAAATTGACGGGGTTGCCGGAGTTTACTTTGCCGTTTGGGCACCCAATGCCCGCAGTGTTTCGGTTTTAGGCGACTTCAACTGGTGGGACGGACGCAAGCACCAAATGCGCCGCATTGGTAATGGCATTTGGGAACTCTTCATTCCCCAACTGAAAGAAGGCGATCACTATAAATATGAAATTAAGAACGAGCACGGACACATCTACGAAAAGTCCGACCCCTACGGCTTCCAGCAAGAAGTGCGTCCCAAAACAGCCTCCATCGTCACCAATCTCGATTCCTACCAGTGGCACGACCAGGATTGGATGGAACAACGTCGCCAAACGGAACCGCTGAACCACCCCATCTCTGTCTACGAAGTTCACATCGGCTCCTGGCTCCATGCCTCGTCTGCGGAACCCGCCTGCCTTCCCAATGGCGAAACGGAGCCTGTAGTTCAAGTCTCAGAGCTTAACCCCGGTGCACGCTTCTTGACCTACCGAGAGTTAGCCGATCGCCTCATTCCCTACGTCAAAGAGCTTGGCTTTACCCATATCGAATTGCTTCCCGTTGCCGAACACCCCTTCGATGGCTCCTGGGGCTATCAGGTCACGGGCTACTACGCCTGCACCTCCCGTTACGGAACGCCCCAAGACTTTATGTACTTTGTCGATCAGTGCCACCAAAACGGTATTGGCGTTATTGTGGACTGGGTTCCCGGGCACTTTCCCAAGGATGGGCATGGGTTAGCCCACTTTGATGGCACCGCCCTGTACGAGCACGCCGATCCTCGAAAAGGCGAGCATAAGGAATGGGGAACGCTCGTTTTCAACTACTCTCGCCACGAAGTCCGCAATTTCCTAGTTGCTAACGCCCTGTTCTGGTTCGATAAGTACCACATCGATGGCATTCGCGTAGATGCGGTAGCCTCCATGCTGTATCTCGACTATTGCCGTAAACCGGGCGAGTGGGTCGTGAACCAGTACGGCGGGCGGGAAAACATCGAGGCAGCCGATTTTCTGCGCCAGATGAACCACGTCATCTTTAGTTACTTCCCTGGTGTCCTCAGCATTGCGGAAGAATCAACCGCATGGCCGATGGTGTCTTGGCCCACCTACGTTGGCGGACTTGGCTTTAACCTGAAGTGGAACATGGGATGGATGCATGACATGCTGGATTATTTCAGCATGGATCCTTGGTTCCGGCAGTTTCACCAAAACAACCTCACCTTCAGCATCATGTATGCCTTCAGCGAAAACTTCATGCTGGCCCTCTCCCATGATGAAGTGGTGCATGGAAAGAGCAACATGCCCGGAAAGATGTATGGTGATGAGTGGCAGAAGTTCGCCAGCCTTCGCTGCCTGTACACCTACATGTTTACCCATCCCGGCAAGAAAACGCTGTTCATGAGCATGGAATTTGGGCAGTGGAGTGAGTGGAACGTCTGGGCAGACCTGGAGTGGCATCTATTGCAGTACGACATGCACCAGCAGCTTAAACTCTGCATTTCGAGGTTGAATGAACTCTATCGCAGCCAGCCTGCACTTTACACTCAAGATTTCTCCCACGAGGGGTTTGAGTGGATTGACTGTAACGACAATCGCCATAGTGTGGTGTCCTTCATTCGGCGCGATAAGAATAATCCCGAAGAGTACATCGTCACCGTTTGCAACTTCACCCCCCAACCCCACGCCCACTATCGGGTTGGTGTACCAGATCACGGATTCTATACCGAACTATTCAACTCGGATGCTCGCGAGTATGGCGGCAGTAATATGGGCAACTTGGGCGGCAAGTGGTCGGATGAGTGGGCGTTTCACAATCGGCCCTATTCGATTGATCTCTGTTTGCCACCCTTGGCGACGATCGTGCTTAAGCTGGATCGGGAGAAAACGGCAGCGGCCTTTGAACCTCAAGCCCTCCCAGGAGCTGACGACTAATTGGGCGTGATCGCATTGGGGACTGGTTTGCACAGGTTGTAAATCAGTCCTCTCCATACTGGGGACTCTATAACTAAAGAAAAACAGGCTTTCCGGCGTGTATTGAGCGTGATTCAAAAAAGACGCTGAGAAGGGAGAGCTATCTCAGGGATAGACTCATGGCATCGACCTATGAACGCATCTATGACCTAGTGCGACAGATTCCCAGGGGTAACGTTGCCACCTATGGACAAGTCGCCGAACTGTGTGGGATGCCAAGGCAGGCTCGGTTGGTGGGCTATGCCCTGTATCGAGTCGATATGCCCACGTCGGACATACCGTGGCATCGAGTGATTAACGCGAAGGGCGAAGTATCTGAATCTCCGTTTCGGAATGGAACCGATCATCTTCAGCGATCGCTCCTAGAAGCTGAGGGTATTGTGTTTGACGCCAGCGGAAAAATCAACCTCAGCCTGTATCGCTGGAATTTTCAGGTAACGGATACGGCATAATAGTAAAGCTTGAAATACTAGGGAGCTATGGCGAAACAACGCGTTCTTTCGGGTGTCCAGCCCACTGGAAATCTGCATTTAGGAAACTACCTTGGAGCCATTCGCAATTGGGTTCAAGGGCAGGAGCAGTACGAAAACTTTTTTTGCGTTGTTGACCTTCACGCCATCACCGTTCCCCATAACCCGAAGACCTTAGCCGCCGATACGTACACGATCGCCGCTCTCTATCTTGCCTGCGGTATCGATTTAGAATATTCCCACGTATTCGTGCAGTCCCATGTTTCCGCCCACAGCGAACTGGCCTGGATCTTAAGCTGTGTAACGCCCCTAAACTGGCTCGACGACATGGTGCAGTTTAAGGAAAAAGCGATTAAGCAAGGGGAAAACGTCGGGACAGGTCTGCTCACCTACCCGGTGCTAATGGCCGCAGATATTTTGCTGTACGATGCCGATAAAGTTCCTGTCGGCGAAGACCAGAAGCAGCATTTAGAACTCACCCGCGATATCGCGGCGCGCATTAACCATCAGTTTGGTGATGATCAGCCGATCCTCAAACTGCCAGAACCTTTGATTCAGAAAGCCGGGGCACGGATCATGAGCCTGACCGATGGCACCCGCAAAATGTCCAAATCCGATCCATCGGAGCTAAGCCGACTCAATATTCTTGACTCTCCTGAAGAGATTCAGCGCAAGATCAAAAAATGTAAAACCGATCCGGTACGAGGACTCACCTTTGACGACCCCGAACGTCCGGAATGCAATAATTTGCTAACCCTCTACATGCTGATGTCTAACAAAACGAAGGACGCCGTAGCCGAGGAATGTCGAGACATGGGTTGGGGTCAGTTCAAACCTTTGCTGATTGAGACGACTATTGAAACTTTGAGACCGATTCAGGAGAAGTATCACGAGATTATGGGCGATCGCGCCTACCTAGAATCGGTACTTCGTCAGGGTCGAGAGCAAGCCGAAGCGGTTGCCAATGTGACCCTCGATCGAGTGAAAACAGCAATGGGCTACTCTAAACCCCTGTAGCCGTTCCACCCAAAATTTAGGCTTTCGACCAATCTACTCCCGTTTGTTTCGCCACCCATTGTATTAAAACTATTATTCACCAATTATTTTTTACTCGTCACCCACTCTCATGTCCCGATTCCAGACTGCCATTCAACGAGGAGAGTTTCTTGTCACCGCTGAGGTTATGCCTCCGAAGGGCAGCAATCCGGCGCGAATGGTGGAAATGGCTCGCATCTTGAAAGATCGGGTGCATGCCGTGAATATCACCGACGGTAGCCGTGCCGTGCTGCGGATGTCTTCTCTGGCGGCATCCGTAGTTTTGCTGCAAAACGGAGTGGAACCGATTTGCCAAATGGCCTGCCGCGATCGCAACCAAATTGCACTCCAAGCTGATCTCATGGGTGCTCAAGCCCTTGGCATTCAAACCATCCTGGCACTCACGGGCGATCCGATCAAAGCGGGTGATTACCCCCAGGCGAGGGGCGTTTTCGAGCTGGAATCGGTGCGACTTTTAAAATTGATCGACCAACTCAACCAAGGCTTTGATGCCAATGCCAAGCCCTTGCCCGATGGGGCAACCCAGCTTTTAGCAGGCGCGGCTGTGGATCCTCAGTGCGGAAGCTGGTCCGGCTTACAGCGGCGATTTGAACGAAAACTCCAGGCAGGCGCGCAGTTTTTCCAGAGTCAGCTGATTTCTGACTTTGAACGCCTGGAAAAATTTATGGATCAGATTGCGGCGGGATGCAATAAGCCGATTTTGGCGGGCATCTTTTTGCTGAAGTCGGCTAAGAATGCAGAGTTTATTAACCGCAACGTTCCGGGCGTCCACATTCCCCAGCACATCATCGATCGCTTGGCAAAGGCAAGCAACCCCTTACAGGAAGGAGTGGCGATCGCCGCTGAGCAAGTTCAGGACGCTCGTCATTTATGCCAGGGCGTTCATCTCATGGCCATCAAAAAGGAAGAAGTCATCCCGGAAATTCTCGATCGTGCAGGCATTGCGCCCACCGCTTGAGAATCAACACCTGAACCCAGAGGCGCAGAGACTTCTACAATCCTCCCTCTAGTGGCAGAACCCTCTACACGCGTTGGTCGTGCTTGCTACCAGCTCATCAGACCCCATAGGCAGCGACCTTAGGCATGACAAGCCAAAACGGGCCTGTTTCGGTACAGTAGTCATTCTCGTCGCTCTCATAAACGACAAGTCCATGCTCACTATCCAAAATTAGAGCTTCTCCGAGACGTACATAGGAAATAAACGGAGCAATGTAGTGAATTGCTGAGTCGTTTACGCATCCGGGCAATACTTTCTCCATGTAGAACTCGTAGCCGACATCTTTAACGTTGTTGTAGTATCGGATGCTCAGGTCATCTACAGTTTTGTCTGGAAATCTGCGGTGAATTGCGTTCAATAAGCGTTCAGGTAGGGTTTGTTTGGCATCGATTACTGTTCCACGTTTCATCACTAGCCCTCCTTATAGTCAGGAATTAGGTCTTGAAACTGATTGGCTGAAACAATCCTTAGAATCCTGATGGTTGTGTAGGTTAAGTTCACACGAGCGTCACCCGACGACACCGTTTCCCATGATTAGGGTTCCCGCTATTTCAGCCTATTCACAAAATAGAGTTTGTTAGCCAACCGGATCTCCAAGACGAGATGGCATCAGTAGTACAGATTTAGGTTGGACCACAATGGAGAGGTTCTATCCCTATCTCCGTCCTCTACCTCGTCGTCTTATCTACACTGTAGAGCGACATCGGTGGATCGTTAAGGGGGGACGCCGGGAAAGGCGATCTACTCAGGCTGCATTTGCTATATTCTGAAGAACACACGCCTCCATTCTCAGTTTAAATAGGAAATCTAAATCAGGCGTAAATCTTAGCATTTATTCACGGTCTGACTTTCAACTTGAACTTCAGCAAACTAAACCGGAGATTGAGAAATTGCTCTATTGATGTAGACATCCATCTGATGTAGACATCCATCTTAAGTAGGAATCCATGATTCCTATTTCAAGGATAGTTTGTTCACGAATATTTATCTTCTTTGGGGTAAAGTTTTATATGCAGATTCATCTTTTTTAACTTTTCCAAACCCCTCTCAATAACTTAGACACACAATAATTTCCGACACTATTCATATCGTCAAGACGTCATCCGATACAAAACGTCATCCGATATTAAAATATGCGACAAAGCTAGCACTTTATTCTAGATTTGACCAAAATCCTAACATCCTTAGATAGCAAAAATGTTAACGATAAAGTTTATTCCAATCCATATGTAAAAATGCACCTATTTGTTAGGATCAAAGTATCCAGAGTGCCTGGAGGGCAGATATGAACAAAGTACTTGTTGCTGTCATCGATAGTGCAAGAGTACGCTTCTTTGCTCTTGAATTGGGAGGTTTTCCAGAGGCTGGCGACGGAGCACGATTAACAGAATTAGACGGTTTACTAAACCCGGCTGCAGAAACACGGGGTGAAGAGCTATGGTCTAGTACAAAGACGGGACGCAACCGGGGCACAGGCGGACAGGCGCACAGCTATGATGATCACCGAGAAGGTCATAGAGCTGAATTTGAGCGTCGATTTGCTCAAGAGATTGCAACTCAGATTACTGAGAGGGTTCAAGCTGAGTCTATCCGTAACCTCATTTTAATTGCTGAACCTCAAGTCATTGGGTTTATGCGGGATGCGATCGCCAGCACGGCTCCACCCCAACTTCACGTTCAGGAGCTTGCTAAGAACTTGAGCCATCTCAAAACCCACGAACTACACAAATGTTTAGCCAGTCATAATCTAGCACCGGAGCCCATACGGTTGCAGTAAAACCAGGGGATTAGGCATCTTTGACTAGACTCATAGGAAGCGTTGGCGAATGACTCCGTGACAGTTTGTTGACTAGATTTTCCCTTGATAAGTAGAGAGTCCTAACTAAACGTAGCTCTGGAACCTAGAAAGCTCGGTATACCGTTCTCAGGACATCGTTTAATTCAGGTTACCCACTTACCATCCTCGTCTTTGTGTTTTAGGATTGGGAGTAGGGAAGTGGTTTTAGCAGAAATACTCTTACGTTTTAGTGTGGTGTGCAGGTGAGGAGGTGTGCAGGTGAGGAGATGATGCCTGCCATGAACATCTACGTTAAATCATCACCGTTTTATCAGTGCAACCCATTAAAAATAAAATGAGGAAACGATTATGGCTATCATGCAACGAGATCCCGTTAGTGAAATTGCTCATTGGGAGCCATTTCGGGGCATTGAAAATCTCCGACGAGAAATGAACCGTTTGTTTGATCGATTAGTGCCCATCGACAATGGAGGGGAGCGATCGCTCTCGTTTATGCCATCCATGGAAATGGAAGAAACCGACGATACCCTCTACCTCAAGATCGAGGTTCCGGGCATGGAATCGAAAGATCTCACCGTAGAAGCCACTACAGACTCGATTGTGGTGAAGGGAGAGCGGAAATCGGAATCTAAAACCGAGGACAAGGGAATCGTGCGGTCGGAGATGCACTACGGTAGCTTCGAGCGACGGATTCCGCTATCTAGCGCTGTTCAAGTGGATCAAATCCAGGGTGAGTGTAAAAACGGCATTTTAACGCTGACCTTACCCAAAACCAATGCTGAGCCGAGTCAACCCACGAAGGTAAAGCTGAGCTAGGGCATTAGCCCCATGAATTCTGTGCAGGTTTGGAGGGACGATTCCCTTCAAACCTAGGGAGCTTGGCCATTCGACTCTAATTTGGTGGCAAGCCAGTTGTCGTGCGGGTTAGGAGGTACTCACCATGCATACTCACCACGCTCGGTTTCGGGATCGGGTTCAGGCGGGACAACTACTCGCCGCGCAGCTCAAGGCCTATGCTAATCGCCCGGATGTACTGGTTCTTGGATGACCGCGAGGTGGCGTTCCCGTCGCCTATGAAGTCGCCAAAGCCCTGCATGCGCCGCTAGAGGTTTGCCTTGTCCGCAAACTAGGCGTACCAACCCATAAAGAACTCGCGATGGGGGCGATCGCCTCAGGGGGCGTACGGGTGTTGAACTATGACGTCGTCAGTTGGCTGGGGATTTCCAGTCGAACGATTGATGAGGTTGCGGCGCGAGAACTCAAAGAACTGCAGCGCCGCGATCGCGCCTATCGAGGCGATCGCCCTCCGCCAGAGATTCGCGATCGCACGGTGATTTTAGTAGACGATGGCATTGCGACGGGTTCCACCGTGCGGGCAGCGATCGCCGTTCTCAAGCCCCAACACCCGGCTCGTCTGATTGTGGCCATTCCCGTTGCACCACCCCAAACCTGTGCCGAAATAAAGGCCGAGGTTGATGAACTGGTTTGTCTACTCTCGCCTCCCGACTTCTATGCCATCGGGGTCTGGTATGACAATTTTTCCCAAACCACTGATGAAGAGGTGCGATCGCTGTTGAGCAATTACTCGACTGATTCCTCCACGCATCCACTGCCCACCCCAATCTAACGCTATAGGGGGCTATCACCATGCAACTTCCGACTCATAACGTCCACGAGAAGGCGGTTCGGATCGCCGCAGGTTCAGCGTTGCTAGACGGCACCTTAGCCATTCCGCCAAAGGTACATGGCATTGTGCTCTTCGCCCACGGCAGCGGCAGTAGCCGTCATAGTCCCCGAAACCGCTACGTCGCCAGTGTTCTCCAACACGCAGGAATCGCTACGCTGCTGATGGACTTATTAACAGCCGACGAAGAAGATATCGATCGACTCACACGCCAAATTCGGTTTGATATCAATCTCCTCGCAAGCCGACTCGTAGGTGCCACCGACTGGCTGTTAACCACACCAGAGACCAAAGGACTCTCCATTGGCTATTTCGGGGCTAGTACAGGCAGTGCAGCCGCTCTGATTGCCGCCACTAAACGCTCTGAAGTGGTAAAAGCAATTGTTTCGCGGGGGGGACGTCCTGATTTAGCCAGCCAAGCGCCCACGCAGGTAGAAGCTCCAACACTGTTGATTGTGGGTGGAGGTGATTTTCCCTGCATTGGTCTGAATGAAGATGCCTTAAATATGCTGAATCGTGCGTCGGCAAAACATTTAGCCATTGTTCCGAGGGCAACCCATCTCTTTGAAGAACCGGGTACGCTGGAACAGGTTGCGGCCTTGGCATGCCAGTGGTTTCAAGCGTATCTGTGATCGGTTGAGGTTTCGTTCCCTTAGATAGACACCGACGCTTAGTTACAACCATTGAAAAGAGGGGAAACATCCTATGTTTAAGAACATATTAGTGGGCATGGATTGCACCGTCCAATCTCAGTACTCGTTCAACGACGCCCTCGCCTTAGCGAAGGCAACAGGGGCAAACTTGAAACTTGTCCATGTCTTTTCCTTTGACGAACAGTGCGAACTCTGGTGGCTTTCACCCCTACGAGACGAAAACCCAAACTATAAACTGCTCGACCATCTCGTTGATCGCTGGCAAACGTTTCTGAACGAACGCCAAGAGATACTAGGGCAGTGTCAGGCAAAGGCCGCCGCCGCCGGAGTGTCGGCTGTCCTGGATCTAGAACCCTATTCGGGTAGACCCGGCGTCGTACTTTGCGAAGTCGCCCGTCAGTGGCCTGCCGATTTGGTTGCAGTCGGACATCACGACAAGCTCCAAGACAAACTGCGCGACCTTGGCGAACTTCGCTTAGGTAGCGTCAGTGAATATGTACTCCATAACGCCCCCTGCTCGGTTTTAATCGATCATCAATCCTCTCAAAAAGAAACGATGGGAAACCTTAACCCCATCCGCCATATTTTGGTCGCGATTGACGCTTCGGATCAGAGTCAGCCTGTTTTGAGTAAGGCCTTGGATCTCGCGAAAGCCACAGGAGCCGATTTAAGTCTACTTCACGTGCGATCCTCACCCTTTGAAGGCGATCGCCCTGCCAAGATGATGGACGAATTCCAGGCCGAGGCCAAAGCGATGGGCGTGTCTATCTACACCGAGGAACATCCGGCCAAATTTGGCGAAACGGTAGGACATAACATTTGTCGGTTTGCGAAGGACAAAGATGTTGATCTCATCTTAGTGGGTCGCTATGGTCTGTCGGGGCTTCCAGAAGTCCTACTCGGAAGCGTCAGTCACTACGTGAGTTACCATGCACCGTGCGCCGTTTTGGTTGTTCAGGCTCCCGGATATCCCAAACGAGAACAATATCTATTTGCCTAAATTCGATTGATCGAAGTCTAGGCTATCGGACTCCATCTAGGGATTCGATCTAGCGGTAGTTCGGGGCAAGGGGGGATGCAGATCTAACGGCAGTTCTAAGGGGTGAACATGCCTCTAGGTTTACAGTATCGTTCAGGGGCGATCGCCTGCTCTTCCACAACCCAAGCGATGACGAGAACCATACAAGTGGACGATTTTGTGCAGGATATCCACACAAAACCGTCCTCCCCTACTCAAATACTCAAACACCACAGGTTGTACAGAAGTCCTATGATACGTCAGCCTGCACCGGACAGAGGCATTCCATAGCAGTGTCATCGGCTCCTTCATCCTCGTCAGGGGATGCGGAGGCAGTCAGAGTATCGTCTTCGTCCTCTGTCATTCCTGTCACGACAGAGATGGATTCAGATTGAAGGGGCACTTCTTCTGCTACCTCAAGTTGGCTAGAAATAGACGGGGCTTCTTTCTCTGTTTCTACAACTGATGCGGGTTCTGCCCCAGCCGCAACTTGCTTTACTGGCTGGGCGATCGCAGGTTCCTGTTTTTGTGATACTGGAGAAGGAACAGGGGAAGAAGCGTTGCTGGCCTGCGTTTTAGCAGTGACCGTCTTAACGGAGGTATCCGTACTCAGGGTTTCAATGCTGGGCACCGCTTTTGTTAAAACTAGGGTTCGGATCGTTCCCTTATCCAAATAAGCCTTATTACGGGCTTGAGAAAGTTCAGTAATCTTCTGACCTAGTTGCTGCCCAAGCGCTTGAGCCGTTTCCAGCGTGATCGACTGGCTTGCAAGTTGAGTGGCAAGGTGGCTGAGTTCCTTACTCCCTGAACGAGACAAACTGAGGCCGCCTTCCGCGATCGCCTTTTTGGCGCTTTTCTCTATAGCTCTTTCAATGTGCTTACTGTTCATGGGATGTGCCTGCTTGCAAACTGGGATCAGGCTACACCACCTTGCTCAAATCCTCGTGCTATCTCCAATACATTTGGCTACCGAAGTTGGTCAAGTTGCTGATTTTCCGAATTTTCTATTTTTGCGATAAGACAATAAATCTTGAATTTTTTTCGAGCATCATTAAGCCAAGATAGAGAAGTCAGTCCGTTTGGACGCGTAATGCTCTGACATAACGGCTGGTTATTCGATCTACATCTGTTTTCAAATCTTGACTTTTCACTCTTGCAGGCGATATGCCATTCCCCCTGATCCGTGAACAGCCGCTTTACAATGCTCAGGCTTGTGCAAAGGTGATGTGTATCTCGGAGGCATTCGCGATGAAAAAATCTAGTTCTGTTGGCAAGCAAACACCATCCAACGTACCCATTGATCCATCGATCGCCTAGTTATCCCTCTCAGACCTTCAGACTCACCTCCACACATCTCTCGAGGGCTTAAGTCAAACTGAGGCCCAACACCGATTAGAACAGTTTGGCTTTAACGAACTGCCAGAAGCCGCCGCCCGCCCTTGGCAGCAGTTTTTGTCCCACTTTTGGGGGCCTATCCCATGGATGATTGAGGGCGCTGCAATCCTTTCTGCCGCTGTGAGAGACTGGTCGGATTTCGCCATCATTCTGGTACTGCTGGTGGTCAACTCTTTAGTGGGATTTTGGGAAGAATACCAAGCGGGTAACGCGATCGCCGCCCTGAAAGCGCAACTCGCCCTGAAAGCCCGTGTCAAGCGAGACAATACTTGGCAAACTATTCCAGCCCGCGAATTCGTTCCAGGAGACATCGTTCGCCTAAGAATTGGTGACATTGTGCCTGCTGATGCTCGACTGCTGAACAGCGAATCCGTTGAGGTTGATCAGTCTGCTCTAACAGGAGAATCGCTACCCGTCACCAAAACAGAAGGGGATGCGGTCTATTCGGGGTCGATTCTGAAACGAGGCGAAACCGATGCCCTGATCTATGCCACCGGAGTTCACACTTATTTTGGGCAAACCGCCCAACTCGTCGAAACCACTCACCACACCAGCCACTTTCAAAAAGCGGTCTTAAAAATTGGTGATTATTTAATTGCGATCGCCCTTTTACTGATTGCGGTCATCCTAGTCGTGGCGATGTTTCGGGGCGATCGCCTCGTCGAAACCCTCAAATTTGCCCTCGTCTTAACCGTTGCATCAATTCCCGTCGCCATGCCCACCGTGCTATCGGTCACGATGGCCGTTGGAGCCGGACGACTTGCGAAAAAACAAGAGGGGCGATCGCTTCCTTCGCACTAAAGTCAAAACGATCGCCAAGAGCGAGATACGTTGCAAAAAATTACTTTCTTTGACGTTTTGCGGTCGAAGTCGCTATATCTCCCAGTTAGCAACAATTATAGGGAGTAATACCAGTAGGACATTTTTCTCACGGGTATTGTGTCCGTCGCAGGACAAGGGTAAACACAGGTGGATTCGACCAGATCCACACGCGTTGCAACCAGACTTCATCATTACAAGGCCACTCTGGCGATATGCAGCACTAACACCAAGGAGATAAAATACCATGACCTCAACCAATCCACGTCAAACCGCTGGTCGAGGCCGCCTTTATAACAGCATTATCGATACGATTGGTGACACCCCTTGCATTCGGATCAACACCATTGCGCCAAAGCACGTTCACCTGTACGTCAAAGCCGAAGCCTTTAATCCTGCCGCGTCCGTTAAAGATCGCCTAGCCATCAGCATTATTGAAGAAGCCGAACGTCGTGGCGATCTCAAACCGGGTCAAACCGTCGTAGAAGCGACCAGTGGCAATACGGGCATCGGTCTGGCCATGGTCTGTGCCGCCAAAGGCTATCCCCTCGTTGTCACGATGGCCGAAAGTTTCTCGATCGAGCGCCGCAAGCTGATGCGATTTCTGGGCGCAAAAGTGGTGCTAACGCCACGCGCCGAAAAAGGCTATGGCATGTATCAAAAAGCTAAAGAACTAGCGGAAACGCATGGATGGTTTCTCGCTCATCAATTTGAAACAGATGCCAATGCAAAGATCCACGAAAACACAACGGCTCGTGAGATTCTAGCGGACTTTGCGGGTGAAAAGCTGGACTATTGGGTTAGTGGATATGGGACGGGCGGAACCCTAACCGGGGTGGCACGAATGCTGCGCCAGGAACGACCCAACACCAAAATTATTCGTAATTGGTCACAGCAAGAAGCACACCGTATTGAGAATAAGGCGTTTCCTTCAGT
>JACYMB010000220.1 GCA_015272205.1 Synechococcales cyanobacterium T60_A2020_003
GGTCGGGTCGGTCGTGCCGGAATTCAGGCTCATGCGTGGCTGTTCTACCCCAAACAGAGTCAGCTTTCCGACTCTGCTCGTAAACGTCTACGGGCGATTCAGGAATTCACCCAACTGGGATCGGGTTATCAGCTTGCCGTGCGCGATATGGAGATTCGGGGCGTTGGTAATCTCCTCGGTGCCGAACAGTCGGGACAAATGGACACCGTAGGCTTCAATCTCTATATGGAAATGCTGGATGAGGCGATCGCTGAAATTCGCGGTCAAGAGATTCCCCAAGTCGATGATACCCAGATCGACCTTAACGTTACGGCTTTCATCCCTGCCGACTACATCCCCGATCTGGATCAAAAGATGAGTGCCTACCGTGCCGTTGCCTCGGCTACATCCCGTCAAGAGTTAACCCAAATTGCCGCAGAATGGAGCGATCGCTATGGCGCATTGCCCCCCGCCGCTACCCAGCTCATCCGCGTCATGGAACTGAAGCAAATTGCCAAGAAACTTGGCTTTGCCAGAATCAAGCCCGACGGCAAGCAACACGTGGTTCTAGAAACATCGATGGAGGAACCAGCCTGGAATCTCTTGAAGGAGAATATACCCTCCCATCTTCAAACTCGCTTTGTCTACGCACCCGGTAAGGTTACCGTTCGAGGATTAGGGGTGCTAGGTGCGGATCAGCAGTTGGAAAACTTGATCAGTTGGCTGGAGAAGATGCAGGGGGCGTTGCCTGAACCTGTATTGGCAGGGGGGCGGGAATAGCCAACATTCCGCAGATTTAGAGAAAGGATATATCGGCCTTACGCTGCCAGCAGCCCCGGGCGAGATCAGCCGTCTTCATCCGCCAACCTACGGGGTATTATTCGTGCAGGGGCTCCGCAGGAGAAACTCCATCGGTCGGCGCGGGTGGATTCTACTTCCTCTCCGTATCGGAAGCTAGGGGCTTCCGTGTTCCCTCCTGTTTTTCGGTGATCCTAGCTTTTCGTCACACACATTTAAGAAGATTTATGACATTCGTTCGCGTAGTTGTGTGGCTTGCTTCGATCATCTGAGATCAATGCATTGACAGACCTTGCAAGCTCATTTCACGGCAAAAATTCGAGTAAAAATTGGAGCTTGCCCAACAAAACTGGAACCTGAACAGTAGTGCTCTATACCTAAATGAGCCTTTGTTTCGAGTCACAATACTAACTTTTCCTAAGCGCCTCGTAATTATCCGCAAACTCAGTTACCAGATTGAATTAGAGTGAAAGAATTGGAAACATATCAGGGGAATAAATGATCCACGGCTCACCATTGAGAAAATCCACCCCCGACATGCCTCCAAAGCGTTTAGGATTTTTGTATGAAAGATTAAAAAAGGTAAATTCCTATGCACCTTAGTGAATTGACCCATCCCAATCAACTTCACGGTCTGTCGATCGCTCAGCTTCAGCAAATTGCCCGCCAGATTCGTGAAAAGCATCTGGAAACAGTTGCGGCTACAGGGGGACACCTGGGTCCGGGATTGGGTGTTGTCGAACTAACGTTAGGTTTGTATCAAACACTCGACTTAGATCGGGACAAAGTGATTTGGGATGTGGGTCACCAAGCCTATCCTCACAAGCTCATCACAGGGCGATACAACAACTTCAACACACTGCGCCAAAAGGATGGTGTTGCTGGATATCTCAAGCGGTGCGAAAGCTCCTTCGACCACTTTGGTGCTGGCCATGCCTCCACTAGCATTTCCGCTGCCCTGGGTATGGCGCTTGCCCGTGATCTGCAAGGCGAGAACTATAAAGTCGTCGCCGTTATTGGCGATGGTGCATTGACGGGCGGGATGGCACTAGAAGCCATCAATCACGCGGGGCATTTACCCAAAACCAACCTCATGGTGGTGTTGAACGATAATGAAATGTCGATTTCGCCCAACGTGGGTGCGATTCCCCGCTACCTGAACAGGCTGCGCCTTAGCCCGCCGATGCAGTTTCTGTCGGACAATTTGGAGGAACAATTCAAGCACTTACCGTTTGTAGGGGACTCGCTTTCGCCAGAGATCCACCGCATCAAGGAAGGGATGAAGCGTCTAGCTGTTCCCAAGGTGGGAGCGGTCTTTGAAGAACTCGGTTTCACCTACATTGGCCCCGTCGATGGTCACAACTTGGAAGAACTAATCACCACCTTCCAACAAGCCCATAAAATTCCTGGCCCCGTGCTGGTTCACGTCTCCACGGTCAAAGGCAAAGGCTATGCGATCGCTGAGCAAGACCAAGTGGGATATCACGCGCAGTCGCCGTTTAACCTGGCAACGGGCAAGGCAATTCCAGCGAGTAAGCCTAAGCCCCCAAGCTACTCTAAGGTTTTTGCCCATACCCTGGTCAAGCTGGCTGAGAATAACCCTAAAATTTTGGGAATTACTGCCGCAATGGCAACCGGAACCGGACTGGACAAGCTGCAAGCGAAGCTACCCAAGCAGTATATCGACGTAGGCATTGCCGAACAGCACGCAGTCACCCTGGCGGCGGGTCTTGCCTGTGAAGGGATGCGCCCTGTGGTTGCCATTTATTCCACCTTCCTCCAGCGTGCGTTTGACCAAATTATTCACGATGTTTGTATCCAAAATCTGCCTGTATTTTTCTGTATGGATCGGGCAGGAATTGTGGGTGCAGACGGCCCGACTCACCAGGGTATGTACGATATTGCGTACCTGCGGTGCATTCCCAATATCGTGATCATGGCTCCCAAGGACGAAGCCGAACTCCAGCGCATGATTGTGACGGGCGTAGAATACACCGATGGCCCCATTGCCATGCGCTATCCTCGCGGTAATGGCTACGGTGTGCCGCTGATGGAAGAAGGCTGGGAAGCTCTACCCATTGGTAAAGGTGAAGTCTTGCGCCAAGGCGATGATCTCCTGCTCGTAGGCTATGGCTCCATGGTGAACACTGCTATGCAGGTAGCCGAAATCCTGAGCGAACATGGCATTGAAGCAACGGTGGTGAACGCTCGCTTTGTGAAGCCTCTAGACACTGATTTGATCGTGCCGTTGGCGCGTCAGATTGGGCGAGTGGTGACCCTAGAAGAGGGATGCCTCATGGGTGGTTTTGGTTCAGCGGTAGCGGAAGCTTTACTGGATCATGAGGTGGCGGTTCCGGTGACGCGAATTGGCATTCCCGACAAATTGGTGGATCACGCTACGCCTGACCAGTCCAAGGCGGACTTTGGGTTAACGCCATCCCAAATTGCAGAGCGCTTGTTAGCGTCTTATCCAGCAACGAAGACGGCTGCAAACGTTTCTTAGATCCTGTTAGATCCTGTCCAGTCATTGAGCTAATCGGCTTAAAGCAGTTCCAGTGGGGCGATCGCCTTACTGGAACTTGTTTTTGGTGGCAGTGCTGTAAAGAGTTCGCTGGAAAATGGCTCAATCTAGCCTAGTCTCTCAATTCTTGATTACCGTATAATCAGCCCAACCCAGCCGACCTCAACCCTCGATGGCAAGGAGTACTGCGATTATGGTCGTCAGCGCTGATCCCGTCTATCCCGTCATTTGGCAAGATCCCCATTTACTGATGATTAATCAGGCTCGCCTTCCCCGCGAGTACAGCTACCTTGAGGTGAGTCGCTGTGAAGACGTTATTGAAGCCATCCGCACGTCCATGGTGCGTGGGGAAGCGGCGGGAATTGCAGCGGCCTATGGGCTGTACTTGGGAATGCGCGGCTGTGCAGAGAGTGATCGGGAGGCGTTTCTCTTGAAATTGGAGGCGATCGCCCAAACCTTGAAAACCGCCTGTCCGTCTGTCCTCGATATTTCCTGGGCGGTCGAGGAGATGTTGACCACTGCCCGCGCCGCCAGCGGCAGCACCGACCATCTGAACCGCGTTTTGCTGGATACGGCTAAGGCAATCCACGCTGAAAATTTACAAGCCTGTCAAGCCATTGGTCGCTACGGTCTTCAAGCCTTACCCTCGGAACCTGCCCAGCTTCGACTGCTGACCCATGCCAACGCCGGAGCGCTGTCTTCGGGGGGGTACGGGACAGCGTTGGGCATCGTGCGGGCGACCCATACCGCAGGCCGACTGGCTAAGCTATATATCACCGAAACCCGTCCTCGCTTCCAAGGGGGTCGCCTCAGCGCATGGGAATGTCTGCAAGAAGAGATTGCCGTCACCATCATCGTCGATAGTGCAGCGGCAGCCTGTATGCAGAAAGGCATGATTGATGCGGTGATCGTCGGAGCAGACCTAATTGCGCGCAATGGCGACACCGCCAACCGCATTGGCACCTATAGCCTTGCCGTGCTGGCCAACGCTCACCAGATTCCCTTCTATGTTGCGGCTCCCTCCTTTGTGGTGGACTTCAACCTGGCTAGCGGTGAACAAATTCCTTTAGAAAACCGACCTCCGAGCGATATTTATCAGGTAGAAGACACGCTGGTCTGTCCTCCCAATGCTGCGGTGCTCAATCCCGCGCTTGACGTTACTCCCGCCCATTTGATCACCGCCATTGTCACGGATAAAGGCAGCTTTGTCCCTAGTGATTTGTATCAGTTGCTCGAACACTGAATTCCCTGTTGCCTAACACCTGGTTTAGAGTGAGCATGAGGCTGTTTTGTAAATTTTGCTATGGCACAGGCTGACCGAACTCGAATTCTACGGCTGTTACCCCTGGTCGTTGGGGCGATCGCCGGAACCTTGCTCATGATCAACCGCGTGACCACGCCCCTCTTGACAGACACCCAAGCCCGGTCGGATGCGGTCGGTGTGCTCGTGTGTGCCATCCTGATTCTGACGGGGTTGCTTTGGCAACAGGTACAGCCCCGTCCGCCCGAAGCGGTTACCCTCATCGGCACCGAAGGGTTTGAACTGGCTGACGATTTGCCCGAACCCGTGCAAAAAGAGCTGGCCTGGATGTCCCACACGCTATTGACCAACACCGTGACGCGATCGCTGGTGGTTTGGTATGGCGATCGCGTTCTTCTGCGTCGCGGCATTTTAGGTTCCCAATCCCAAGTTGTGCCAGGAACCATTGTGAAGCGAGTGCTGACCACCCAAAAGCCGGTCTATTTAGTAAACCTTAACCTTTATCCCGGACGTGTTGAGTTTGACTATCTGCCAGAAAACACCCAAGGCGTGATTTGCCAGCCCATCGGCACAGCAGGGGTGATGATTTTGGGGGCTAATGCGCCGCGCAGCTACACTGTCCAGGATGAAAATTGGATTGCGGCGATCGCTGAAAAGTTAGAGGATACCTTGGCCGCAACCCTAACGACCTCCGACATGAAAATCTAGGGACTCGATTCCTTTATCAGGCAGTGAACACTACCCTCAAAAATTAGGTTAAAAAACCTCGCAGATATGCCGCATTCCAGGGAATAATGGTTTAAAGTTTTAGGCAACTTGATTCGTTAACTGTGCGAATATTACAGGGCTAAGATGGGGCGATCGCTCACCCTTGCCCAACGGGTTAGTTTTGACCTCCTTGGGGATCCATCTTTCACGAGTCTTGCTAGCCTATAAGCGTTACCCATCAGTCTTACAACTCATTCCGCTCTACTGTCGTCAGGATCTCATCATCAAATGAAGATTTCCCCTCGACAGGAATGAATTCTCCCACTTAGACTGAAGTATCACCCGATTTAGTACGTTTGGATACAGCATCTAAAACCTATGCAAGAGGCTCCCTCCCTGCGACTCCAAGATAGTCCAGTAGCTCAGGACACGGCTCCATCCCAGGCAGCCTACTCGGTCAGTTCGGCTCCGATGCGTGCAACGGGAGCCTATGCCCTAATTGATAGCTTAAGACGGCACGGCGTGACCCATATCTTTGGTTATCCCGGTGGGGCTATTCTACCGATCTATGACGAACTCTATCGTGCCGAAGCTCAGGGAGGAATTCAGCACATCCTGGTGCGTCATGAACAGGGAGCCTCCCATGCTGCCGATGGCTATGCCCGCGCTACAGGTAAAGTCGGCGTCTGTTTCGGAACCTCTGGTCCTGGGGCGACCAACTTAGTGACCGGGATCGCTACAGCTCAGATGGATTCGATTCCGCTGGTGGTGATTACGGGGCAGGTCGGACGCGCATCCATTGGCACCGATGCCTTCCAAGAAACGGACATTTTTGGCATCACCCTGCCCATCGTGAAGCATTCCTACGTGGTGCGGAATCCTGCGGATATGGCTCGCATCATTGCCGAGGCATTTTATATCGCAAGCACGGGACGTCCTGGCCCGGTGCTGGTCGATGTTCCGAAGGATGTCGGTTTAGAAGAATTTGACTATGTTCCTGTTGAGCCAGGTTCGGTGCGCCTGCCGGGATATCGCCCCACGGTTAAAGGAAATCCTCGACAGTTCAACCAAGCTCTCGCCCTGATTCGTGAGGCCAATCAACCCCTACTGTACGTCGGAGGTGGGGCGATCGCCGCCGGAGCCCATGCGGAGATCAAAGCCCTTGCGGAGTTGTTTAACATTCCGGTGACCACTACCCTCATGGGGAAAGGAGCCTTTGATGAGAATCATGCTCTGGGTTTAGGCATGTTGGGAATGCACGGTACAGCCTATGCCAACTTTGCCGTGACCAATTGCGACCTCTTGATTGCCGTGGGTGCGCGGTTTGACGATCGCGTCACGGGTAAGCTCGATGAGTTTGCCTCCCGGGCCAAGGTCATTCACATTGATATTGATCCGGCTGAAGTGGGCAAAAACCGGATACCCGAAGTGCCCATCGTGGGTGATGTACGTCAGGTGCTGAAGGGACTCCTCCATCGAGAAGCTGAAAGCGGTCATCGTCCTGACCCTGACCAAACTAAAGAGTGGTTAGACCGCATCCAATCCTGGCGTCGGGATTATCCATTAGTTGTGCCGTCTCCGGAGGGAATGCTATCGCCCCAGGAAGTGATTGTAGAAGTAGGTCAACAGGCCCCCGATGCTTTCTACACCACGGATGTAGGACAGCACCAAATGTGGGCAGCGCAGTTCCTCAAGAATGGCCCCCGTCGCTGGATTTCTAGCGCGGGTCTGGGCACGATGGGGTACGGAATGCCTGCTGCCATGGGGGTTAAAGTGGCTTTCCCAGAGGAAGAAGTAATCTGCATCAGCGGCGATGCTAGCTTCCAGATGAACCTGCAAGAGCTGGGAACCCTGGCGCAGTACGGCATTAATGTAAAAACGGTCATCATTAACAACGGCTGGCAGGGCATGGTGCGCCAATGGCAAGAAACCTTCTACGGAGAGCGCTATTCATCCTCCAATATGGAAGTGGGTATGCCTGATTTTGAGCTTTTAGCAAAAGCCTACGGTATCAAAGGCATAGTGGTGAGCGATCGCGCCGAACTGAAGGATGCCGTGGCTACAATGCTTGCTCACAACGGGCCAGTGTTGCTAGATGTTCACGTTCGTCGTAACGAAAACTGTTATCCGATGGTGGCACCGGGCAAGAGCAATGCCCAAATGATTGGACTCCCCAATCCGCCTGAGGCAAATCCAAATTCTGAGCTGATCACGTGCTATAGCTGTGGTAGCGAAACCCGCTCTAGCCATCGCTTCTGCCCGGAGTGTGGTGCTAAGCTTTAGGAGGTGGGTCTGATTTGGGCGATCGCCCACCCCCATTGAACGCAAGTACGGAGGAAGATTCATGCTGGATATGCAGATCATCAAAGAGAAAGTTCGAGTCGTGGAAAGCAAACGAGAATCCTTGCTGAAGCTTCTGGAACAACCCGATCTCGGCACCCTCCGGATTGACGTAAACCAAGCGCTGGAAGAATTGGATGATCTCCTCGATGAGTTCAAGCGCACATTTCCAGACGAATAGAGGTCAATACTATCGATTAGAAAAAGCGCCGTACAGGATACGGTGCTTCTTTTCGTTTCAGACGACAGAATCCGACTAAAAGGGATATCCCACGACTTCGATTTTTCTGCCCGTTTCGGGCAAATCGCTTCTAGAAAGGGTAATACTTCCGGTACTTTGGCGCACAGGCGTTCCCTCCATCAACGTCAAAAACTCGTCTAATGCGTTGATATCACAAGTCTCAACATCTGCAGCCTCTGTCAGATACTGAGTCGGAATGACAATCCGAGGATTCAGCGTATTAATGGCGCTCACTGCTTCAGATGCCGTATACGCTTTCGGGCCACCCCCAACGGGAATCAGCACAACGTCAGGCCGTCCCAACAAGATTTGCTGCTCAATCGTAACCGGCTCAGCCGCACCGCCCATGTGCAAAATAATGAGCCCTCCTTGATTCCAACGCCACATGACGTTTTTACCGAAGCGGCGTCCTCCCTCACGATCGTGGTTAGACTCGATGCCCTCCACCTTCATGCCCGTGAATTCATAGATTCCTGGCTCTGATAAGACGCGAGGATTACCGGGTAATCCTTCAACCACCCCTTCATCTAAAAGCCGACTGCTAATCATCACCAAATCCGCTTCCCCTTGGGGCGCAGAATACCCTGCTGTACACCCCACCGGACGAAATGGATTCACCAAGATCCGACGACCGCTACCGGAAAACCGAAAGCATGTGTGTCCTAAGGATTGGATGGTCACGGTGTCAGAAGCCTGAGCTTGGGCAGCGTGCCAACGGGATGTCAGACCCGCCCCCAGGACGGATAAAAAACTCGCCCCTGCGTACCGAAAAAGTTGTCGTCGTTTCATCGCCTTAACTGCTAATTGCTAATATCCGCCAAGAAGTTACTCAACAACGGTTTACCAACGGTTGTCAAGATGCTCTCTGGATGAAACTGGACGCCTTGAATGTGAGGATAGTTCCGATGGCGTACGCCCATAATGGTTCCATCCTCCACCCAAGCGGTGATTTCCAGTTCCTTGGGGAAGTTCTCGCGATCAATCACTAGGCTATGATACCGGGTTGCGGGGAACGGATTCTCTAAACCTGAAAAAACGCCAACGCCCCTATGGTGAATAGGGGAAACCTTACCGTGCATCAGTTCTGGCGCAAACGTAATCGTGCCACCAAACACCTGACCAATGCCCTGATGCCCCAGACAGACTCCCAAGATGGGGGTAGTTGCTCCCATATCTTCAATAATGGCTTGAGAAACTCCCGCATCTTCGGGGCGTCCAGGGCCTGGCGATATGACAATCCCGTCTGGCTGGAGATCCCGAACCTCGGCGACCGAAATTTTGTCGTTGCGAATTACGGTTAACTCTTGAGCCGTCGGGAAATCCGCCGCTAGTTCCCCAAAATACTGCACAAGGTTGTAGGTAAAACTGTCGTAATTATCGATAACTAACAGCATGGATGATTTTTCATCTGCTCACCCTCAGGGAGCCTAAGTAAACACTTAGAACCACTCTAGCAGGTGAGCGATTAACGGGGGCAATAGGAGGGAACCTGCAACTAGAACGGACGCTAAGGCTGAAATTAAAACAGCTCCTGCAGCACAGTCCTTCGCAATCTTTGCCAGTTCGTGATAGGTCTGCTCCACCGTGAGATCGACGACGGATTCCAACGCGGTGTTGAGGAGTTCCATCGTTAGAACCGCACCAATGGTTAGCCCAACAATGGCAACTTCAACTCTAGAGAGCTGCAAAATAAAGCTGAGGGCGATCGCTACGCTACCGACAACCACATGAATTCGAAAGTTACGCTGCGTTCGAAAGGCATACGCTAACCCAGCCCAGGCATACTGGAAGCTGACAAATAGGTTACTCGCAACCTGCCACGATAAATCACGGCTATGTTTCGAGATACTGGATACGGATTTGGGTTTCTCGGTGGAGAGTTGTCGTGCCATGAAGGTGCCCCTTTCACATTGGAACTAGGGATTTTGATGTGTGCCCTATACACAGCCCAGGAAACAGCTACAGGAGATTTATAGCGCAAGACCAAGTTAAGTTACTGTATCCTACCGCCTAATCCCGATAAAATTAACGTCCTTCACAGATTCATCATTGAAGGCAAACCGACCTGAGCCAAGAGTTCATCTTGTTTTTGTAGCATGTGCTCAAGATGGATTTCGTCAGGATGATCCCAGCCGAGGACATGCAGTAATCCGTGGGTGGCCAACCAGGCCAACTCCTGATCTCGCGAACAGCCATGTTCCGTAGCTTGCCGAACAGCGGTATCCACCGAAATCACCACATCTCCCAAGTACAGCGGCAAGCTTTGCCAAATCGGATCGGTTAAAGCGTCAACCCCATCCAACTCTGCAAAGGCTAAAACATCGGTTGGGCGATCGATGTGCCGATACTGAGTGTTTAAATCTTGAATCTCAGCGTCATTCGTTAGTCTCAAGCTTAATTCATACTCATTAATGGGCGACAAGGCTGGCTGCAAAAACGCAATCCACGTTTGAAACCAGTGTTCCCAAGGTAGGGCGATCGCCACCGCCTCTGGATTTAATTCTGACCAGATATCTTGAACCGCAACCTCAATGTTCATAGGGTCGGAATTGCCCCATTAGCGGGTGAGGTAAGCCAAGCCGACAAGGAGCGCTAGGAGTCCTACGCTCGTGAGTCCAAAGTGTACGAGAGATTGCCGCCCTTTTTTAACCATGTTCCGCATGGCGAGGCGCACATAGCTGGGTGTAGGTTCTGCCGAGGTCGATTCAGCCGTTTCTGGGCTAGAGGATAGTTGTGAGGGATCAGACATGAACACGAGTGCGATCGCACCCCCTGAAACGATTAAACGTAGTCTAGGCTAGCAAAAAACTCAACCCAACGTTAGGTGCTACATTGCCCCAGATTTTTTATTGAGCAGGACTAAGACCGTTTTCACGATGAGTTTGAGATCGTAGGTCAGACTCCAATTTTCCTGATATTTCAAGTCTAATCGAATCACATCCTCAAAGCTTTTCACGGTTGAACGGCCATTGACCTGCCATTCCCCCGTCATTCCCGGTTTTACATCCAGCCGTTGCCATTGCGGAACCTCGTACTTTTCAATCTCATCTGGTGTGGGCGGACGGGTTCCCACTAAGCTCATATCACCCTTCAGCACATTCCAAAATTGCGGAAGCTCATCCAAACTGGTGCGGCGTAGAAAGCGGCCAACTCGCGTAATGCGGGGGTCATTGGCGTTTTTGAACAGGGGGCCTTCCACTTCATTCTGAACGGTGTGCTTTAAGGATTCCGCATTGGTGACCATGGAGCGGAATTTCCACATTTTGAATCGGCGTCCCATCCAGGAACAGCGGGTTTGTCCGAAGAAGATTGGCCCTGGATTGTCGAGGTAGATGGCGATCGCAATCGGAACCGAAAGCACGGCGGTAATACCTAGTCCAACTAAAGCTCCAACAATGTCTATCGCCCGCTTGGTTCGCGATCGCACCGATGGATGGGTCGCAGGGGGCTGATCCCGTCCGGCTAGCAAGGGAGGCTTACGCCCATCCAGGTTGTCCGGCGTCAACGGGTGGGACGACTCCACCGTAAACACCTTATCCAAGTCCGTCATGGAGAGCGCCATCATGACTTGGGAACTCACATTTTTCAGGCTCAGCTCAATATCACACGCTCTCGCCGCTTTAAGGGCGTTCACAAGTGCGCCAATACCACTACTATCAATAAACGTAGTGTGACCAAAATCGAGCACGATCCGCTTCAGGTGGTGTTCTTGGCATATCGTCTGGAATGACTGCTTAAAGGCGATCGCCTCATTCACCGTAAATAAGGCAGGCAGTACGACCGAGCCAACGTGGTCGTCATTGACATTTAATCGGTAATCTGTCATTGCTGGATCGGGAATCATGACCTAATGCCGTAAGATAAACGGGACGATGGTATGTTAGATGCTCCCTTGTAGAAATACCCATGGTAGTCACGAGGGAAATAAAAAGGCTCGCCGTCATTCAGTGCTCACCATGCTAGGGATACATCTATGTTTAACAACGCAGAAATGCTCAACGTTTCCGCATTTAACTTGCTGACAGGGGATATCAATGCCACGATGTCATAGCCGCTTAATTCATACTGTTTCAAATAGGAACTAGCTACCTGTGAACCACTCAAGATCCGAGGAACCACTGTTAGATACGTTGATAACGTTTCAAACTCCACTTTATCAACTTCACCGCGAACATCAAGCCCGCCTCATTGAGTTTGGCGGCTGGGAAATGCCAGTTCAGTATACTGGGATCACCCAGGAGCATCAGGCTGTAAGGCAGGCTGTAGGCGTGTTTGACATCTCTCACATGGGTAAGTTTGAGCTCCTCGGTGAAGATTTAGTGAAGATCCTGCAGAGATTTGTGCCGTCTGATTTAAGCAAGCTTCATGCTGGTGACGCACTATACACGGTTTTGCTGAATGACACTGCGGGAATTATTGATGATTTGATCATCTATCACCACGGGATGGCCGAGGGGAATCGGGAGCGCATCTCCTTGATTGTGAATGCAGCCACGACCGAAAAGGATAAAACGTGGCTCGCGGCTCACCTTGATCTAGGCCGAATTGAGTTTCGGGATCATTCTCGCGACTACGTGTTGGTGGCTATCCAGGGGCCGCAGGCTGTGGCTACCCTTCAGGCTTACGTCCCGATCGATTTGCAATCGGTTAAACGCTACAAGCATGCCGAGTCCACCATCATGGGCGCACCTGCTTTTCTGGCCCGTACCGGATACACGGGGGAAGACGGATTTGAAGTGATGCTTCCCAACGGTGTGGGGCAAGACTTTTGGCGATCGCTTCTCGACTCCGGGGTAGAACCCTGTGGATTAGGCGCACGGGATACGCTGCGGTTAGAAGCCGCAATGGCACTCTACGGCCAAGATATTGACGAAACGACGACTCCCCTAGAGGCCGGACTGGGGTGGCTGGTTCACCTGGATCGGACGGGCGATTTTATCGGGCGAGCGGTGCTTGAGCAACAGAAGCAGAATAGCGTGCAGCGGCGGTTAGTTGGACTCAAGATGGAAGGACGGGCGATCGCCCGCCACGGCTATCCCATCATGATCGATGGAGAACCTGTCGGGGTCGTGACGAGTGGTAGCGTATCTCCTACCCTAGGGTATCCCATTGCCCTAGCCTATGTGCCGACCGCCTATGCCAAGCCTGGTCAAGAGGTAGAGGTTGCCATTCGCGGTAAAACCTATCCTGCAACCGTCGTGAAGCGTCCTTTCTATAAAAGTCCACACTGGTAACGGCTGAGGACTCGCGACCATTTTTCGGCGTTTGACATCCCAGAAAATTGTTGCGTAATTTACGAAGGTGCGTTGTGCTCTAGGTTTTTGCGGTAATTTTGTACCGATAGCCGTTAATTATCCTCTGTGTTGTAGGACTTGTAAGACGTATGGCGCTGGAATATCCCGATGATTTGAGATACACCGATACCCACGAGTATGCTCGGTTCGACGGTGAAATTGCGACGGTTGGTATTACTGCGTTTGCAGTGGATCAACTCGGCGATATTGTGTTTCTAGAACTTCCCGATGTGGGAAGTGCCCTGGAACAAGGGGAAACCTTTGGCACCATTGAATCGGTAAAAGCGGTTGAAGATCTGCACGCACCTGTATCGGGAACGGTGATTGATCGCAATGAAGCGCTCCTGGATACCCCTGAACAAATTGCAGATGATCCCTATGGTGATGCATGGCTATTAAAGGTACGGGTTGATGATCCGGACGAAGCGGACGAATCGACCCTTTCCGCAGAGGAGTATCGTACTCAAGTGGAGGGTGACTAGATCAACCTGGGGCGATCGCCAGTGCGGAAGTCCTGAAGATGTTGCAAAATAGTCAAAAGTTAACGTTTTGTAGCACACCCAGGACTGCCCATGCCTTCCCATTGTTCTGATTTTGCCCACGTTCCATCTGAGCATGATGCACCGGAGCTATCGGTCACATCAGAGTTGAGGGGATTGGATTATAGTTCCGCTAACCATCCGACGAGCGCTAAAGCCGATTTAGATGTTCTGCAAGCGTGGAGTCTGGAGAACCAGCAACACGCCTCCGTGGAGTTCAGCCAGCGGCACATTGGCCCGACGGACGCAGAACTCGACCAAATGCTGAAGGTTTTGGGCTATGCCGCCTTGGATGATCTGACTGATGATGCCGTTCCAGCCGGGATTCGGCTAGGGCAATCGCTCCAACTTGATTCAGCACGAACAGAAGTAGAGGCACTTTCAGAGTTAAAGGCGATCGCTCGTCAAAACCAGGTGTTCCGATCCTTTATCGGCATGGGCTACGCCAACTGCATCACTCCGGGGGTGATTCAGCGCAATATTCTGGAAAATCCAGGTTGGTACACTCAATACACCCCGTATCAGCCGGAAATTGCCCAGGGTCGCCTAGAAGCCTTGTTGAACTTCCAAACGATGGTTAGCGATCTGACCGGATTGGAGATTGCTAATGCCTCGCTCCTGGATGAAGGAACAGCGGCGGCAGAGGCGATGGCGATGAGCTATGGGTTAAGCAAAACGAAGGCGACCGCTTTTTGGGTATCGTGCCACTGCCACCCCCAAACCATTGAAGTTCTGCAAACTCGCGCCGAGCCTCTGGGAATCGCGATGATTGTGGGCGATCACCAATCTTTTGATCCCGATCAGCTTGAACAGCCGATTTTTGGGGCACTGGTGCAGTATCCCGCTACCAATGGCGCAATTTTCGACTACAGTGCCTTTGTCCAACAGATTCACGACCTGGGGGGACTCGTCACCGTAGCGGCGGATCTCCTGAGCTTGACCCTGCTGAAACCGCCCGCTGAGTTTGGAGCAGATATCGCCATCGGCAACACCCAGCGCTTCGGGGTGCCCCTGGGATACGGTGGCCCCCATGCCGCCTACTTCGCTACAAAGGAAGCCTTCAAACGGCAAATTCCGGGTCGTTTAGTCGGCGTGTCTAAAGATGCGGAGGGTCAACCCGCCTTGCGCCTAGCCTTGCAAACCCGTGAACAGCACATTCGCCGCGATCGCGCCACGAGCAACATTTGTACAGCGCAGGTTCTCCTCGCCATTATTGCCAGTATGTATGCCGTGTATCATGGCTCAGCCGGGTTGAAAGCGATCGCCACCCGGATTCATCAACGCACTCTACTTCTGGCAGCAGGGTTGGAGGGACTGGGGTATGCCCTAGGACAGAACCCTGTGTTTGATACGGTGACTGTCGAAGTCGGAGATCAGCAAGCGGAGATTTTAGAACGGGCGATCGCGCAACGGATTAACCTTCGTCCGTTGGGCACTCAAAGCATCGGCATTTCCCTGGATGAAACCACGACTCTGGACGATGTGGTGGATCTGCTCACCATCTTTGCCAACGGGCGATCGCTCCCGGCATTGCCAACCCCAAATCAGATCGAAACCCATGCGTTGGCGATCGCGCAAAGTAACCTCCAGCGTCAGTCAGAGTACTTAACCCATCCGGTCTTCAACACCTATCACTCTGAAACTGAGCTGCTGCGCTATATCTATCGCCTCCAGGTGAAGGATCTCTCCCTGGCAACTGCCATGATTCCCCTAGGATCTTGCACGATGAAGCTCAACGCCACGGCGGAAATGATCCCGATTACCTGGCCAGAATTTTCCCAGATCCATCCCTTTGCCCCAGTCGAGCAAGCCCAGGGATACCGAACCCTATTTCGCCAGTTGGAAACCTGGCTGGCGGAGATTACCGGATTTGCCGGAATTTCCCTCCAGCCTAATGCTGGATCCCAAGGAGAATATGCCGGACTGTTGGTGATTCGTGCCTATCACCACCATCGCGGCGAGGGCGATCGCAACGTGTGTCTGATCCCCGAATCGGCCCACGGGACGAATCCAGCCAGTGCCGTGATGGCGGGGATGAAGGTGGTAGCGATCGCCTGCGATCACGATGGCAATATTGACATTGCAGACCTGCGGGCGAAGGCGGAAAAACACCGGGAACACCTCGCCGCCCTGATGGTGACCTATCCTTCGACCCACGGGGTATTTGAGGCCGGGATTCGGGAAATCTGCGACATTGTTCATGCCAATGGTGGTCAGGTCTACATGGACGGAGCCAACATGAACGCCCAGGTGGGGCTATGTCGTCCCGGTGATTTTGGCGCAGATGTCTGCCACCTGAACCTGCACAAAACCTTCTGCATTCCCCACGGTGGTGGCGGCCCAGGCGTTGGCCCCATTGGGGTTGCAGCTCATCTTGTCCCATTTTTGCCGGGACATTCTGTGATTCCCATTGGCGGGAACGCGGCCATTGGGGCGGTTTCCGCCGCACCCTGGGGCAGCAGCAGCATTTTGCCGATTTCCTGGATGTATATCCGGATGATGGGGGCTGCCGGACTGACCAAAGCGACCCAAGCCGCCATTCTCAACGCCAACTACATCGCTAAGCGGTTAGAGGATCATTACCCGATTCTCTACACCGGACAGAACGGGCTGGTGGCGCACGAGTGCATCATTGACCTGCGCCAGTTCAAGAAATCCGTAGGCATTGAGGCAGAGGACGTAGCGAAACGACTGATCGACTATGGCTTCCATCCCCCGACGATGTCCTGGCCGGTGGCAGGGACGATCATGGTGGAACCAACGGAAAGTGAGTCGCTGGCGGAACTGGATCGATTCTGTGAGGCGATGATCGCCATTCGGGAAGAAATTCGCCAGATTGAAACGGGCGAGGTTGATCCGAAAAATAATCTCCTGAAAAACGCTCCCCATACGGCAGCCTGCCTCACTCAGGAAACTTGGGATCGCCCCTACAGCCGAACGCAAGCCGTTTATCCAACCCAATGGACACGGGATAGTAAGTTTTGGCCTGCGGTGGCGCGGGTAGACAATGCCTATGGCGATCGCAACCTCGTCTGCTCTTGCTTACCGATGGATGCCTATGCTCAGGATTAATCCCCAGGAGAGGAATCGCTGAAGGGCATCGTCCCCCAACGATTCCCTTCTTCAAGGAATCGTTATGGTCAATTGCGATGGCGAAGTGAATCAGATTTCAAGAATATTGATACACTGATACCACTACGCACTCAGCGTCGCACCTATGGGGGCTGAACATACGTTCGCCCCTTTAATCGTAAGGCTTTCAGAAATGGCGTGCTCTAGATGTAGCGTCTCTCAGAATCTATTGATGGAATAGGGCGAATGATAAAAGCGTCATGCTCGTCCATCAAGGGGTTAGGGCTTGTTTTGAGGGTTCAGGTTGGAGGGAACGATGCGTTGCGCTATCCGGGATCTCAGCTTCTTCCTCCATTCCTTTGGCAAGCAGTTGTGCCGTTGAGGGTAGGCTGGGTTAACATTTGTACTATGTGTCTGCATCTCGTCGCGGAACCCACTGTTGCGACTGTTACAAGGAATTAGGATATGGGATTGTCCGTCGCGTCTGGAAATCCAGCTATTGGCACCGTTAAAGGCCCTGGTGAAAACGGCAACCAGTATGTGTTCATTACCGCCAACAACCAATCAGTGAAGATTGGCGAATTTGCCTACTACGAGGTGGGGCGATCGCTCCCCCGGCAAAAGCCCGAAACCATCCGCATCCTCGGCAAAATCTCGGCACGTCGCCTGATTGATCACTTGCCCGATCGCATCTTTGCCGATACCGAAATCAGCCCAGAGGCGATCGCCGCCCTCGTCGGATTTGCCCATCCCAACCCGGAAATCTTTGAAGTGACGGTGGATGTAATCGGCTACTTTCACGAATCCCTGGGCTTCATGAATCCGCGCATCTCTCCCGATCCGGGGGCAAAGGTCTACCTTGCCGATGATGCCTATCTGCAACGGGTGGTCAACAAAAAGCAGCCCAAGGACATCGGCTCTGCCCACATCGGTTCCCTGCTGCTGCGCGATTTAGATGCGGTTCCCGTGGCTCTAGATGTGAAGGAATTGGTCAGTACCCACATGGCAATTCTGGCAGGAACCGGATCGGGAAAGTCCTACACGGCAGGTGTGCTGGTCGAAGAATTGCTGTCTCCCTATAACCGAGCTGCCGTGCTGATTTTCGATCCCCACGGGGAGTACAGCACCCTGTCCGACATGCGGGGACACTCTGCGTTTACGGCTCGTGACGGCTATGCACCGCAGGTCAAAATCCTCACGCCCGACGATATTCGCATCCGGATTTCGTCCCTGGACTACTACGACATTCTCACGCTGCTGCCGGACATGAGCGATCGCCAACAGTCGATCCTCAATAAAGCCTTTAGCATTCTCAAACGCCATCGGGCTGGGGAATATCGCTGGGGGGTGAATGACCTGATTGCAGCGGTGCGGGAGGCCGATACCACCCAGGACGACGAGGGTAACGAGAGGCTAGGGAGTTCGGCTCCGGCCTTGGAATGGAAGCTGGATCGATTAGCGCGATCGCCCTACTTCCACACAATGGAACACCTGGCACCCAAAGATCTGTTTGCGCCCGGTCAGGTGACGGTGCTGCAAATGAACGAAATCAGCCAGGAAGAACAGCAGGTAATCTGTGCGGCGGTGCTGCGGCAAACGAACCAAGCCCGCATGAACACCCAGAAAGAGTACAACACTCCCGACGACGAAAATTTCCTACCCTATCCCGTTTTCATTCTCCTCGAAGAAGCCCACCGCTTTGCCCCGGCTCATGAACCCTCGCGTTGCAAAATGATTCTGCGAACGATCTTGAGCGAGGGACGCAAATTTGGTCTGGGGGTCGGCTTGATTACCCAGCGACCGGGCAAGCTGGATTCGGACGTACTTTCTCAGTGCATGAGTCAGTTCATCATGCGGATTGTGAACCCGGTGGATCAGGAAAGCCTGAAGTATGGCGTGGAATCTGCCGGACGGGATTTGCTGAAGGAACTGCCCTCGCTCACTAAAGGTCAGGTAATTATCTCTGGTGCGTGTGTGAATACTCCGGTGCTCTGCCAGGTGCGAAAACGCCATACGGTTCACGGCGGCGAAACTCTGGATGCTCCGGCGATGTGGCAAGACTATTTCCAAAAGCACCACGTCCAGGCACGGGCGATCGCTGAAGCACCGATGGTGGGGCGGAAGGCTCCGAAAACGGTGCGAGGGGTGAGTATTGAGTGATGGGGTGAAGAGGTGATGAAGGATTATCGGGTTCGGGCTATGGTGCGGTCGGAGGTGGATCTGGCGGCGGAGTGGGCGGCGCAGGAGGGTTGGAATCCGGGTTTCCACGATGCGGATTGTTTTTGGTAGGCCGATCCCCAGGGGGTTTGGATGGGAGAACGGGAGGGGGAGGCGATCGCCAGTATCTCGGCGGTTCGGTATGGTGAAACCTTTGGATTTGTTGGATTTTACATCGTGGAGCCGGAGTACCGGGGGCAGGGCTATGGCTTCCAGCTTTGGCAGGCGGCACTGGCGTCTTTGCAGGGGCGAACCGTTGGGCTAGATGGTGTTGTGGCTCAACAGGAGAACTACCGAACGTCGGGGTTTGAGTTGGCGCATCGGAATATCCGCTTTCGGGGAATCGGGGGGGTGAAAGTCCTGATAGTCCTGAAATCGTGGCTCTTTCCGAGATTCCTTTTGACCTTGTTGAATCCTACGATCGCCTCTATTTTCCTGAACATCGAACTTCGTTTTTGCAGGGCTGGCTCACTCAAACGGGGCATATAGCGCTGGGAGTTTGGGATGGGGAAACGCTGAGGGGATACGGAGTTGTTCGTCCCTGTCACTCTGGATACAAAATTGGGCCATTGTTTGCCGAAGATAGGGCGATCGCGGAACAGGTGTTTCTCGCGTTAAAGGCCAAGGTTCCAGAAAACGAGCCTGTCTTCTTGGATATTCCTGAACCGAATGCCGCAGGATTGGCGATCGCCTCCAAATACAACATGACGGCAGAATTTGAGACCGCCCGGATGTACATTGGGTCTGCCCCGGATTTGCCGCTTAAGACTATCTTTGGAATTACAACCTTTGAGCTTGGGTAGCCTTGTAAGTATCCGCCTACCCCCAAGCCCTAAAATGAGTGACAAACACAAGAATGGATACAACGGAAATGGCGATACGGAAACCCTGAGTTTGGCGATCGCCCCAGCGGATACGGACACTAAAAAGAAGAAAGACAAGAAAAAGTCGAAGAAAAAGAAGTCAAATAAGGCTGAAAACTCGGTTCCAAAAGTTGTTCACTATCTCTCTGAAGCTGAGGGCAGTTCTAAACTGTCCACAAAGTTCTACGAAAAAGAACTGGGTCGGCTTCAGCTCGAACTGGTGAAAATGCAATATTGGGTTAAACATATAGGAACCCGAATTGTGATTATCTTTGAAGGTCGTGATGCGGCGGGTAAAGGGGGCACCATCAAGCGCATCACCGATCCCTTAAATCCCCGTGGTTGTCGAGTTGTGGCGTTAGGAACACCGAGCGATCGCGAAAAAACGGAATGGTATTTTCAGCGCTATGTAGCTCATCTGCCCTCGGCGGGAGAGATCGTCTGCTTCGACCGCAGTTGGTATAATCGGGCAGGAGTCGAGCATGTGATGGGGTTTTGTACACCGGATCAGCATCAAGAATTTCTGCAAACCTGTCCAGAATTTGAACGGATGCTCGTTCGTTCCGGCATTATTTTGCTGAAATACTGGTTCTCGGTTAGCGATGAGGAACAAGAGAGACGGTTTCAATCGCGTATCACCGATCCGGCTCGGCGTTGGAAACTAAGCCCGATGGATTTAGAATCGCGCGATCGCTGGGTGGCATACTCCCAGGCCAAAGACCTCATGTTTGCTCACACCAACATCCCCGAAGCTCCTTGGTTTACGGTGGAAGCGGACGATAAAAAACGCGCCCGCCTCAACTGCATCAGCCATATCCTGAGCAAGATTCCTTATGTAGATATGACGCCTGAACCGTTGGAACTCTCTCCTCGCAAGAGTGCGCCCCATAGCTATGTGCGTCCACCGATTAACGAACAGTTCTTTGTACCTCAGATCGGCTTTGTTGCATGATTAGAAAAACGGTCAGGTTCGCCTTGAGAGTGTCCTGGTA
>JACYMB010000221.1 GCA_015272205.1 Synechococcales cyanobacterium T60_A2020_003
GCTGATTGACTGACAAAACTCACACAACCCTGATTCTCTCGTAGGTTGGGTGAGCGCTAGCGTAACCCAACAGAATAAAGGCTAGAGTTGGGTTCCACGTTGTTTCACCCAACCTACTAGAAAAGATATGTCAGTCAACCAGGCAGCAGGGTGGGCGATCGCCTTTTCCAAAATTGCCCACCCCCAAGATCCCCGACTTCTTATCCTCACCCCAACACGCCCCTGTTGGAATGAAACAAGAAGTCGGGGATCTGAAGCCCCAACAGGAGCGATCGCCCCCTCCACACCGCCAGTCTTCAAAAGATGTACTTTCGTAAACAACCGAAAAACCTGAGCAACAAACTTGAAGGTGTCGGGTTTGTAGTCGATAATGGGTCGATACAAACCGTAATGTAAATAACCCTTCTTGGCGATCAACCGTGACAGAACCCGGAAGCTACAAAGACACCGTTAATCTACCGCAGACTGACTTCAGCATGCGAGCCAACGCCGTACAGCGCGAGCCAGAACTCCAAGCCTTCTGGCGCGAACATCGCGTGTACGAAACCCTCGCCGAAACCAATCCCGGTGAGGCGTTTGTCCTCCATGATGGCCCCCCCTACGCCAACGGCACGCTACACATGGGGCACGCCATGAACAAAATTCTGAAGGACATTATTAATAAATATCACTTGCTTCAGGGGCGCAAAGGTCGCTACATCCCTGGCTGGGACTGTCACGGTTTGCCGATTGAGCTGAAAGTGCTTCAGGAAATGAAGCCCGAAGAGCGCAAGAACCTGACCCCGATCGAACTCCGCAAACGGGCGAAGGCTTGGGCACTGGCACAGGTCGATCAGCAGCGGGACAGCTTTAAGCGTTATGGCGTCTGGGGCGACTGGGATCAGCCTTACCTGACCTTGCAGCCAGAATACGAAGCGGCTCAGATTGGCGTATTTGGGCAGATGGTGCTGAAAGGCTATATCTACCGAGGCTTGAAGTCGGTTCACTGGAGTCCCAGTTCTAAAACCGCCTTGGCCGAAGCGGAACTCGAATATCCCGAAGGTCATACCTCCCGCAGCATCTATGCTGCCTTCAAGATGACCAATTTGGGAGATTCTGCCCAGGCGTTTGCCCCGTATCTCCCCTCTTTGGGCGTGGCGATCTGGACAACGACCCCCTGGACAATTCCGGCCAACCTCGCCGTTGCGGTGAATCCAGAGCTCACCTATGCCGTGGTGGAGATATCGGGTGAGAATCCGACGGCGTTTACCCACCTGATCGTGGCGAAGGACTTGGTGGAACGGCTGGCCTCAACCTTAGGGATCTCCCTCACGGTGAAGGCGGAACTCCCTGGAAAAGCGCTGGAGTTTTCCCACTATCACCATCCATTGTTCGATCGCGAAAGCCCGATCATCATCGGCGGCGATTACGTCACCACCGAATCCGGTACCGGATTGGTGCACACGGCACCGGGGCACGGTGTAGAAGACTTTAACGTAGGGCAGCGCTACGGCCTGCCTGTGCTGTGTCCGGTGGATGAGAATGGCGACTTCACCGAGGAAGCAGGCTCCTTTGCTGGGTTGAACGTGCTCAAGGATGCGAATGAGGCGATCGTCCAGGCGATGACTGAGGCCAAATCCTTGCTGAAGGAGGAAGCCTACGTTCACAAATATCCCTACGATTGGCGGACGAAGAAACCGACAATTTTTCGGGCGACGGAACAATGGTTTGCATCGGTCGAAGGGTTTCGTGATGAAGCATTGAAGGCGATCGCCGACGTTACCTGGATTCCAGCCCAGGGCGAAAACCGGATCACGGCGATGGTAGGCGATCGCACCGATTGGTGTATTTCGCGGCAACGGAGTTGGGGTGTGCCCATTCCCGTCTTCTACGACAACGACACCCACGAGCCGTTGATGAACGAAGATACCATCAATCACATCCAAGCCATCATCGCGGAGCATGGCTCCGATGCCTGGTGGACGATGTCAGTTGAGGAGCTTTTACCGGAGAAATACCGCAAGGATGCCAGCCGTTACCGCAAAGGAACGGACACGATGGATGTGTGGTTCGATTCCGGCTCCTCGTGGGCGGCAGTGGCGCAACAGCGGGAGGGCTTGACCTATCCAGTGGATATGTACCTGGAAGGATCGGATCAGCACCGGGGTTGGTTCCAGTCGAGTTTGCTGACTAGCGTTGCCTGCAATGGTCATGCACCGTATAAGACGGTTCTGACCCACGGTTTTGCCCTGGATGAACAGGGGCGAAAAATGAGCAAGTCCCTGGGCAACATTGTTGATCCAGCGGTGGTGATTAACGGGGGCAAAAACCAGAAGGTAGAACCTCCCTACGGGGCAGATGTGCTGCGGCTTTGGGTGTCGTCGGTGGATTATTCCGTAGACGTATCCATCGGGAAGAACATTCTGAAGCAGTTGGCGGATATTTACCGCAAGATCCGCAATACAGCCCGATTCCTGATCGGCAACCTGCACGACTTTGATCCCGCGAAGGATGCCGTTCCCTACGCCGAATTGCCGGAACTGGATCGCTATATGCTGCACCGGATGACGGAAGTGTTTGACGATGTCACCGATGCCTTTGAAAGCTTCCAGTTCTTCCGTTTCTTCCAAGCGATCCAGAACTTCTGTGTGGTCGATCTGTCCAATTTCTATCTGGATATCGCCAAAGATCGTCTTTACATCAGCGCTCCCGATGCCCAGCGTCGCCGCAGTTGTCAGACCGTCTTGGCGATCGCCCTGGAAAACTTAGCACGGGCGATCGCGCCAGTATTGTCCCACTTGGCGGAAGATATTTGGCAGTATTTGCCCTATGCAACCCCGTTCAAGTCGGTATTCCAGTCTGGTTGGATTGCGCTGGATTCTCAGCATCGCCAACCGGATCTGAACTCGCTTTGGAATTCTCTGCGCGAGATTCGCGATGAGGTAAATAAGGTTCTAGAAAAGGCACGGACGGAAAAGGCGATCGGGTCTTCCCTGGAGGCCAAGGTGCTGCTATATGCAGTTGATCCGGAATTACGCCAACAGTTGCAAGGAATGAATCCGAACGATAGCCTAGCCGGAAATGGCGTAGACGAACTGCGCTATCTGTTCCTAACCTCCCAGGTGGAACTGCTGGATTCTCCAGAGCCGTTGTCCAAACTAACCTATTCCTCTCAGTCGGACACGCTGGGTGTGGGTGTTGCCGATGCCGATGGCGAAAAGTGCGATCGCTGCTGGAACTACTCTACGCATGTCGGAGAGTCTACAGAGCATCCGCTGTTGTGCGAACGCTGTATTCCAGCCCTGGCGGGTGAATTCTAGAGGTAGGGTGCGTCATTGCTGAGCGTGGCGCACCTATCTGGGGGCTGGGCAAAAAAAACTCCCCGCCTTTGCGGAGAGCGATCCCAAAACGGAGAAAGCAAACAAACTTACAAAATTGGTACCTGGTCACCGCAATAAGAATTGTTAATGAGAATGGCTGAAGCAGCTACATT
>JACYMB010000222.1 GCA_015272205.1 Synechococcales cyanobacterium T60_A2020_003
ACTGAAGGAAACGCCTTATTCTCAATACGGTGTGCTTCTTGCTGTGACCAATTACGAAATTTTTAAGGTGGTGCGTCTCAATCCATCGAGCTGGACACTTGAGGCTGGGGGACGGAGGATGAAACTGTATCCGGCTCAGGTGCTTTATTGACTGAGCTTGATTCCTGAGATGTGTTAGCCTTGGTATCCCCTTCGGTCTTGCTCTCGGTCTGAGAATCCGACTCAGAATCGGACGCCTCTGCCGAAGTCGCGATCGCGTCCTCCGCCTCTGGTGCGGGCGGTGGAATCGGAACCGGAATTTCCTCCACCTCCGGCAGTTTTTCAACGGCTAATCGTTTTGGCTGGCGACCCCCAGATAGGCGTTTCAGCAGCTTAGGCCGAGGATCGTGGAGCAGATAAATGATGCGATCGCCCGCCTGAAACTCATCCGTTGCTGGAACAACCTGAAGCGAGTCCTGTCTTTCCATCAAGAGGGGCACGAGTTCCCCAGCCCGAATCAGCGCTTTTAAATGGGCTTGCTGGAAGAGGAGACCCTCCTCGCGCAGCGTGGTCTCACCCAGTTTAACGGCATCATCCTCCACATACCGATTCCATGTTTTGAGCGACATCTGCTCCATGAAGGCCGTCTGAAACTTCACATTACTCGGCGCACTGGGCTTTGTTACCCCATTATTCGCAGGCTTAGTGCCAGTGCCTTCCGGAGGGGGAGAACCGGGGACAACAGCCAAAACGCGAGGGGGCTGAAATTCCTCGGCGGCACGCTGCGCCAGAACGGAATTAACTTCGCCATTACTGGTCATGGCTAGGAACGTCCCGACGGCACCCAACCCCGCTTCCTCCAGCGCTTCGGTGTCCAACGCACTGCGGGCAATCACCGTCAAATTATCTTTCTTGGCTTCGCGGCAGGCGTCTTCATCCGTGTCGATCAAAACCACCGTCTCCCCCCGGTCTTGAAACATTCGCGCAATGATGCGGCTAACGGGATTACACCCCACAATCACCGCACCTGTGGCTTCGGTGGAGGTGACCCGTAGCAGTTTCGCTGCCCATCGTGCCGTTAAGCCTTGCAGTAAAACCGTGGAAATAATCGTCAGGAATACCAAGGCTTTGACCGCATCTCCGCCGCTAATTCCCCGTTCTGTCAACAGGATCGAAAAGAGGGAGGCAATAGAGGCCGCAATAATTCCGCGCGGTGAAATCCATGCCGTAAACAGCTTTTGTCGCCAGTTTAAGGTGCTATTCCAGGTGCAAATCCAGACACTGATCGGGCGCACGACGAACATCAGCACCGCTACGGTAAAGATGGCACCCCGACCCAGCACGACGATACTCGCGATCGATAAATCGGCGGCTAGTAGAATGAATAGCACTGAGACCGCTAAGATTGTGAGCTGACCTTTGAATCGACGAATTAAGCGCTCATCGGGTACTTCTGAGGCACGGAGTGTGATGCCTGCCACGACGGTTGCCATCAGTCCGGCTTCACTGCGAATCGTCTGCGCTAGACCGAACAAGCCCCACAAGCCAGCCAAGACGACCAAATTTCGGAGATCTTCCGAAAGAAAGCGGGCGCGTTTCAAAATCTGAGCCAAGAGCCATCCGCCGAGGATGCCGACTCCCGTACCAATGCTGAGCCGCAGAAACAATCCGCTCACGACCAGCCAGAGATCTGCATCGCCGTTTAAAATGACATCCAAAACTACGACAGCGAGGATGGCTCCGACCGGATCAATCAGGACAGACTCTCCTTCCAACAGCGTGGCCACCTGCCGATCAACTTGCACCTGTTTTAACAACGGGGCAACGACTGTTGGGCCAGTCACCACCACGAGGGATGCATAGAGGAAGGAGAGCGGCCAAGGAAACTCGCCCAGCCAATGGGCGGCAATGCCACCGCAAATAAGAGTAATGAGGGTGCCAATGGTGACGAGATTTTGTAAACTGCCGGATACCCGACCCAATTCTCGAAGCTGGAGGTTTAGCCCCCCTTCAAACAGGATGACCGCGACCGAAAGCGAGACGATCACTTCTAAGCCGATCCCCAACATTTGGGGATGGAGAAGCCCCAAGCCATCGGATCCCAGGAGGATTCCGAACAGGAGCAGGAACACAATGCTGGGAACTTTGAGATAGTCCGCTAAAACCTGAGCGCCAATCCCGGCCACGATGGTGAGCACCATCTGGATCATGATTTCGAAGGAAGTATCCATAGGCTCTTAGGTCAAATCGGCTTGGCAACGCGGTACGCCAGGAGGGTGAAGGCGATCGCGCCAAGAACATTACCCTGGTGGACACGTCGGGCAAATACAAGCGCTAGGTATAGTGAGAAGACTGTAGGGATACAAAGGCAATATCCAGGACGACAGCAGACACTAATGGGGGATCAGCGTCCATACATATAAAGTTACCCAGTTCATTCAGGATATCACCATTTTCTGAAGCAACGGCTGGGGTACCGCTGTAGTATTCATGCAGATGAGCGATCGCCCCAGCCCTGGATTATCAACCTCTAAGCGAGGTTCAACCCTAGCATGAGCCTGTTTGCAACCCGGTAGGAAGCTCCAACGTATCGCCAATGATTTCACCCGTATGATAGGCCGCCAGCAGGACATCACTCGTTTTGCCCCAGGCGATCGCCCCTTCGCTGCTAATGCCGATCGCGCCTAAATCCCGATGGTTATTCTGCGCTTCCCGGAAGGATCGCTCAAAGGCTCCAGCGAGGGAAAGCCCATCAGTCACCCGGATCGCAATCCGAGCTGCCAAACACTCGTCAATGATATGTTCACCAATGCCCGTACAGCTAATGGCGGCCTGTTCGGTGGCGTAGTTGCCCGCAGGCATGGCAGAATCACTAACCCGGCCAATGCGTTCAAAGCCCTTGCCCCCGGTGGACGTGCCCGCAGCCAGATGACCGTGGTGATCCAGGACAACGACGCCGATGGTGCCCCGTCCGGCCTCGCTGTCTAGCGCATGTTCCCCGACTTCATCAATGGCGAGTTCTGGCTCTGCAATTACGCTGGCCATGTCGTGGCTAAAGTCGCCGCGCCGTTCTTGGATCCACTCTTGCAAGCGCAGTTCGGTCAGCGGATCGTGGAAGGGCAAGCCCAGTTCGCGAATGAGCACGGCAGAGCCATGATCGGAGAGAACGCGATCATCACTGCTTTGCAGAAACTCGGCCAAGTCAATCGGATTTTTGACATTGGAAACGTTGATTACGCCGCTGAATCGCTGGGCTGTGCCATCCATCAGGGACGCACTCATGCGAATTTGACCGTCGGATTGCAGCACCGATCCAGTGCCGGCATTGAATCGAGGATCATTTTCGAGCAGATGACAGCCATAGATCACCGCTTCCTTCGCCGTTGTACCCTGATGGAGTTTGGCGTAGACATCTTCCACAATGCGATGCAGAATTTTGCGAACGGCATCCACGCCGCCCTTGCTGTGGAGAGAGCTTCCGGCTCCACCGTGGATGATGAGTTTCGGTTGGTAATGCTGCGACATAAATCGGAATGACTCCTGAAACGGTGGATAGGACTCAAGAATAGAAATAGTTAGGGTTCTGCGGTGTTGCGACGACGACGACAGCGTTCAGAACAGTACTTCACTTCGTCCCAGCAGTCGGCCCATTTCTTACGCCAAGTGAATGGACGCTGACACACAGGGCAAACCTTGGTGGGTAAGTCGGATTTTGAGCGAGCTTTTCCCATAGGAGTAACGAAGTTCCTTGCGCGATCGCCTAAATCGTCACAATTGTAAGAGGATCAATAGGGGCAACAAAGAATTTAATTTAACAATATTTTTAGACATTTTGGTGAGACAAGGCGCGAATTTGGCGATCGCCCCATCGCTTGTTCACTCGATTTGAGAACTAAGTATGGATAGGAAACCCGATGATCCGATTGTGCAAACGCTATCCTCGGTGCGAATCGTGTTGGTGGAACCTGCGGGCGATCGCAATGTTGGGGCGATCGCCCGGGTCATGAAAAATATGGGGTTGTATCGCCTAGTGATTGTGCAGCCTCGCTGTGATTGCTTTGGGGAAGAAGCGCGAATCATGGCCGTCCATGCTGAGGATGTGTTGACCTCGGCTCAGGTTGTGGATTCATTGCCGGATGCCCTCAAGGGGTGTCAGCGGGCGATCGCTACCACGGCTCGCGATCGCGATACCGGAGATGTGTTGGAGGAACCCCGATCTGCATTACCTTGGTTAGTCCAACCGCTGCTATCGGGTGAGCGACCTGAAACCGCACTGATCTTTGGCCCCGAAGATCGCGGCCTCAGCAATGCCGAGCTGAACTATGCCCAGCGCTTTGTTCGGATTCCCTCTAGTGAGGTCTACCCGTCGCTAAACTTGGCGCAATCGGTGGCGGTGTGTGCCTACGAACTGCGGCAATCGATTTTGAATCCAACGCCCTTCGTGGCTGAGGTTGTGTCGCAGCCCTCAGCGGATCTCGCGTCCTTGGATGAACTCGAAGGCTATTTTGAGCAGTTGGAATCGCTGTTGCTGCGGATTGAGTACCTGTATCCCCACACGGCAGCAAGTCGGATGGAAAAGTTGCGTCGTCTGTTTAAGCGGGCAGGATTGGCATCTCAGGAAGTGGCGATGCTGCGGGGAATGCTGCGTCAGATGGCTTGGGCCTTGGACGGGACGGCTTCACCGGAAATCCCTAGGGAAGCGATCGAGCGTTCGACTCAGAGCGATCGCTGAAAATGAAAGCCTGAAATGGTCATGCCGTGCCGGAAATAGAATCGATGGGCGAGCGATCGCTGCACCCCGCTATCAAGCTGAAGGGACACGCAATCCTGAGCTTTCGCGTAATCCGCTAACCAATGCAGCAAGGCCGCACCGTACCCTTGGGAGCGATCGCCCTCTGCCGTTACCAGGTCATCCACATACAGAATGCGTCCGTTCACCAGATTTTCCATCATCCGAAATCCGGCTACGCCTGTCACCTGGCTAGGATCCTCTTGGCGCACAACGTAAGCAAGTTGATATCCTTGCTGTTGCTGGCGTTGTACCCGCGTACAAAACTCCCCCAAGGTCAGATGGGGACGGAGTTGCACCATCACCGGAAAACAGGCGACAAGTTCGGCATGGGAAACGGCTTGATCTGGGGTCGGATCAATCGCTGATTCGCAAACTGGGACAGAGTAATTCAAAACTCAAAACTGAGAACTCAAACCTCAAAATTTAGGATCAGACTTCCTCTGGAGACGGATTAGCCTGAACGCCCTGTCGCTCCTGGGCTAACAAATCTGGAATATCCCCACATCCTCCTGGTATGGTGGCACGGGTTTTGGCTCCACCCCAGGCGCAACAGTACCAGCGTTGCTCTTCAGACATGCGCTGGGCTTCGGTGAAGTCTGCGTTTTCGACGACGGCTCCGGTGTATTCCCCGGTTTGGTAATTGGGGATGCCGTCGCGGGTGCGGGGGGTGGCGGTTTTCGCAGAACCGTAGAACAGGCGGGCACCCATCAGATCTGCACCGGATAGATCGGTTCCGTACAGAATCGTTCGCGATAGGTTGGCTTTGACTAAATCGCAGTCGCTAAGGTTTGCCCGGATCAGATTCACATCGCTGAGATCCGTCCAGCGGAGGTCGGTGCCTGCAAGGTTCGTGTTTGCGAGCATGACGCCCAGATCAATGACGCGAATGCCATAGTCGCGATCTTCGGCGTAACCTCCGGTACCATCGAGAATGGCGCGTCCCAAGCGGCGATCGCGCTTCAGCGGGGTCAAGAGTTTAGAGCGAGAGAGAAACCGCAGTACTTTGGCTTTACCTTCAGCATCAGCACTGCTGAGGATGGCAGCAGTTCGACCTTCCGCGATCGCCCGTTCTTGAGGCCAGTCTTCTAGTAGACCTTCTTCGTCGAGTACGAGATCGGAAATCCCTTGAAAATAGGAGTCGATGGTTTGTTGTTGGGTGATTAAGTTCTGCTGGGTTGTGAGATCCTTCTCAATCACATACTGTCGCCATGCCACGTAGAGTGCCAGGATGGCAATCAAAATTTGCCCCAACGCGCCAAAGGCATCTCCCAAGGCACCCACGGCATCCCAGTTCACCTGCGTCCAGAACAGCCGCACTCGAAATTTCAGATCTGTGAACTGAAGCAGCGATGCCATCACGAACCCCAACGCGACCAGTGCTAGAATGAGAGCCCGCTGCTGGTCGGTCATGACCGTTTGGAAGAAGAAGCGGATCTGGGGAATGATCACGCTAAAGGACAGCACCATGGCCACGATCGCGCCTGCCAACGATAGCCAGGGCAGATCGATCGCCATTCCTGCGGCAATGACGGCGATCGCCACCAGCAGTAACGGCATAACCAGCGATCGCTGTCCACTGCGCCGCCGTGTTTGGGGGCCAGACGGTCGGGGTGCTAGTCGGTTTGCAGAGTGCTTCACAGGCATAATTGGCGGTGGAGAAGTGGGTAAATCTTCGCCAAAGTCATGGTCAAACTCAGAGTTCAGGTTGGAAGTATTGGATGGCGTAGCGCCATTGGTGCTACTCGTGCTGGAACGGTTGGATAGAGGGGTGGGATCGGAACTCATGAGCCGTAGGATAACACCGACAGGTTGGTTTGCGCTTATCGCTTCTATAGCATAGTCAGGATCACCGAGAAGTGGTACACACGACGATACGCTTGGCTCATTCTCTCGGAGAGAATTCTAATGTCTCGAAACTCTAGATTCAGTGTAGGATTAGGAGAATTCTCCGGTTATGATCCCTAGATATACGGGAAATCGCTACATCATGAAACTCGATGTTTATTCGGCAACCGAACTTCAGCAGCGAGCCCAGGCAGGCGATGTCCAGGCGATCGCTTATTGGCTCAACGTGTATTTGCTCCCTCAACAGCAGTGTGCGCGAGTGTCACCGTTGAGTTCGGGCTATCTCGATATTCAGGTGCGCTGTCGTACGGTTCCCGATGGCGATCGCCTGTTGCAGGTGATTCATGAACGCCTTTGTTGCCTCCGCCTGCCAAACCTACGGGGAACCAAGATCCAAATTTCAGTTGATCGCCCCTACCCTCGTGTCTTAGAAGATCGGTTTTTAATCTTTCAGCCTGTAGGTTCCTCGGTTCAGCCTGCTCAAAAGCGATCGTCTCAGGTCTCCAAGTCGATCCCTTGGCCTAAGCTTCCGATTTCATCCCTCACGCACCATCTTCAGCATGGGGGAACGGCAATCTATGGACACGCGAAAGGCTGGGCGTCCGCCGTTCGAGATTTTGTGACGGCTGAACATGTTCCTGTATCAAGGCCTGCAGCGGCAATCCGACCGTCAAAATCCCTAGATGCACCATTGCTGCGTCCGCCTGTTCTGCTGGGAGCGGCGATCGCTACCTTTGTGATTGGCTGTAGCTACGAGGCGTTAACCTACTACAACACATCGCCGCTGCGGGCGTCTTCGCGGATTTTGCCCTCTGTACCTGTGCCTAGGGTGTCTAGAAGCGATCGCCCCCTACCTACGGTCGTTGATACGATTCAGGTTGGTAAGAAGCAGGTGCCTGTGTATGCCGTGCCGTCAAGTAACGCAGGGAAAGGGGCGATCGCCCTCCTCTTTACTCCCGCTGCCGACGGGGAAGATCCGGTGGCGGTGGCGATGGCGCAGTATCCATCGGATGTGGTCTTGATGGCACTCGATTCTCCGAGCCAAGTTTCTCGTGTGGTCTCGGATGTCCTCGCTCCTTCAGGTCGTCTGAAGGTGACAGATGCCACTGTTCCTCCTGCAAATCAGGCGATCGCCCACTTATCGGGGCAATTTATGAAACAAGCAGGGAACGGATCTGCAACTCGTGCGCGTAATACGTTGGAATGGCAGGGGATTTATACAACCCGCCCCACACAGCGTCCGTCTGCTGAAAATCCGCCGCTGATTGTAGAGATTAAAGGTCAACGGGTGGCGTTTCTGAGCTATACATTTTCGGATGCCCAAGATTCGACCCTGGATGCCGTCCGAACTCGCTTGGCCGATGATATATCAAACCTTCGCGATCAGGTGGATTGGATCGTGGTGAACTATGATACCAGTGATTCCCTGGCATCCTATCCTGCTGATTGGCAGACCAGCGCCGCTCGATTTGCCATTGATCAAGGCGCAGATGTGGTTGTGGGCTACAGCGCAAGTGTAGTGCAGGGCGCAGAGCGCTATCGGTCTGGGGCGATCGCCTATGCTCTGGGCACCCTGGATAGTGAAGACTCTGGGGCGTCAGCATCTGATGCGAGCGTTCCCGTCGCCTTTCAGGTACAACTCCGGCGCGATCGCCCCGTTCAAGCCGAGTTAATTCCAATCACAGCAGCAGATTCACCGACATACCACCGTTCTGTGCTCTACCTTCAGCAAGCCTCCGGATTGTTTAGTACTCCGATTCCCGCTCCTATAGAGGATTCAGAGGTGGATGCAGATTCCTCTGGGACTAATCGAGATGTCCTGAGTAAAGATGATGAACGGCGGTCGCGCCTCACAGAGCAAGACGAACAGGATAGCCTGGATAGTTTTACGACGGATTCTATCGCTGCCGAAGACTCAAGCACAGAGCGGTAAGATGGGTGAGCGAAGCGTAACCCATGCTGTTAAGACGCTTTGGCCTTCAGAGCTGAGCTATCGACAACTTAACCGGGACACCTCGGAGATTCCGTGCAACCTACTACTGCAGTGCAGCACTGTAAGCGCTCACCTGGATATCAATTCCCGTGATAGCAGTCCCCACCACGACTGTATAGGCCCCTGCCTCCAAAGCATGGCGTGCCATTTCAGGGGACGAAATCCCACCCTCGCACACCACCGGAACCTGAAGTTGTTGCGCCATTTGGGTGACGAGGTCAAAGCTTGGCGGTTTTTGATGCTGAGTGTCGGCAGTGTAGCCGTACAAGGTTGTGCCCACTAGGTCTGCGCCTGCCTTTTCGGCGGCGATCGCGGCTTCTAGCGTATCCACATCGGCCATAACGAGCTTGCCAAGTTGATGGATAGCGTCAATCATCTGCTCAACGGTTTCTCCATCAGGACGGGGACGCACTGTTGCATCAATCGCAATGATGTCTGCTCCAGCCTGGGCGATCGCCTCTGCATGATGAACCTGAGGGGTGATGTAAACATCGCATCCCTCAAACACTTGTTTCCAGAGTCCAATAATAGGCACGTCTACCCGTTGGCGAACGGCACGAACGTGATCAGGGGTATCGATACGCACGCCCGCTGCACCTCGTTTAACCGCAGCCTGGGCGATCGCCGCAATCATGTCTGGATGATGCAGTGGAGAATCCACTGGAGCCTGACAGGAAACCACCAGCTTTTTGTGAAGACTTTGAAGCAAATCTGTTGCCAACGTTCCGACCGTGAAAACTCATCAAGCGTGGCGTACGGTTCCGTCCGGCATGGTCACGTTTACCAAACGCGCACCCACCAGTTTTACCATGATTTGATTGCCAAACCCGATCTTGGCATTGGTGAGATCGGCTCCCGTCAGATCGGCTCCGCTCAGGTCAGCCCCAATCAAATTAGCTCCTCTCAGGTTTGCCCGTTGAAGATTCGCCTGGAGTAAATTAGCTCGAAACAGCTTTGCCCCCTCCAAATTTGCATCGGAAAGGTCAATCTTATGCAAGAATGCATCGCTGAGGTTGGCACCCTGGAGATTCGCCCGACTCAGGTTGCGACCTGATAGATCCTTCTCCTGTAAATCTGCACCTTGCAGGTTAGCCCCGCTCATATCAGGAGTTTGAGGGCGTGGCGATGAAGTTGGGGGCTGCGGTTGGGGCGATCGCGCCACTGAAGATGCAGCATTAGAAGCGGCTGTGTTTGAAGCCGATGGTGGCTGATAGTAGTAGCTCCCGTAGGACGGATAGCCCGAATTGTGCTGCGGTTGGGATGGATAGGAGGGAGGGTAGGTTGGCCGCGGCGGTGGATAAACAGGCGGCGGTGGCTGATACCGATACCGATTGTTATAGACCGAGTCTGAGGATTGGGTGGTTTTGGGTGGTTGATAGGTGCGTGGCTCAGGCGGTTTTTGGGGGGCTTGATAGCTTCGGGATGCGTCTGAACGAGGTGTTTCGGGTTGAGGAGAGGCGGCGGGTGAGGACGAATAGGATGGGCGTGGCGGATAGGATGATCGAGGTGCATGGGGACGGTGATGGGTTCCCGCATCGCGATGATGGGAACGATAGGGAGAAGCAGGACTATTGCGCCGAGCTTGGGTACGGGAATGGTGCAGCTTAAGGCGATCGCGCGCATGGTTGATCTCTTGAAGCTTCGCGTGGGCCTCTGCTTGTTTTTCAGGATCATCCTTGGGTTGGCGATCAGGATGCCAGATCTTCGCCATTTCCTTATAAGCCTGGCGCACGTCTTCAAACGATGCCCCAGGCTTCAATCCCAAAATCTTATAGCACTTCTCTAGTTCATCCATTTCATCACCATAGCATCTTCTCCCAAAAGCGATTCATGCCAACAAACGTCACATACTAAAGACTTTCTTTGATTCCAACCCAATCCCTGCGCTTAATGGTCTCTAGTGCCGCTCTGGAGGGCATAAAAAAGGGAGGCGATCGCCTCCCTAATCCTCGTTTCGTACAGCTTAGAATGAGCCGTACGAGTTGCTTTTGTTAAGCCTACTTTACGGATACCTTGGCACCAGCTTCTTCAAGCTGCTTCTTCGCATCTTCAGCGGCATCTTTCGCAACGGCTTCTTTAACAGCCTTAGGTGTTGCTTCTACCATATCCTTCGCTTCCTTCAAGCCTAGGCCAGTCAGGGCACGAACGACTTTCAGAACCGCAATCTTCTTGTCAGCCGGAACTTCATCCAGAATAACGTCGAATTCGGTCTTCTCTTCTTCAGCTTCAGCAGGAGCCGCAGCAGCACCAGGCATGGCCATCATCATGCCACCCACAGGAGCCGCAGCACTCACACCAAACGCTTCCTCGATTTGCTTGACGAGTTCAGCCGCTTCCAGCAGAGTCAGGCTTTTTAGCTTCTCAAGAATTTCATCAGTTGCAGCAGACATTTCTAATCTCCTTTGTTGAACCAAAACAAAACATCAATCTTGAATTGCCCCCATGAATGGAGCAAACAATCCAGACAAGCGTTCTAAGCCGCTTTGTCCTGCTCGGATACCGCCTGAATACCGCGAGCCAAAGACGAGGGAACCTCTTTGATACCCACAGCAACTTTGGTCGCCAGAGCATTGAGGGCACCTGCGATTTGAGCGTAAAGCTGCTCCTTGGACGGCAGATCTCCTAGGGCTTCAATCTGATCTTTTGTGAGGGCTTTACCCTCCATTACGCCGCCGCGCAACTCAGTCTTTTTAGACACCTTTTGGAATTCCTTGTAGGCTTTGACTGCGCCGGAGACATCCTCTTTAACGACTAGGAATGCAGAGGATTCCTTCAGGAACTCCTGCATCGGCTGCCAGTTTTCGTCTCCCTCAACGGCAATCCGCATCAGGGTATTTTTAGTGATCTTGCAGACACCGCCTTTCGCACGCAATCGATTGCGTAAGTCAGCAATTTCAGCTACCGACAGACCTTTGTAGTCGATTACAAACGTCAGCTGGGCATCGCTCAGAAGCTCTTTGAGTTCTGCAACGATCTCCTTTTTATCTTCTAACGTTCTCCCCATTCCATATCACCTCCTTGTAAGCGGGGACAGTTACCAAACTTTTTCACCCAAACCCATAAGCTCTAAACGCATGTCCATAGAAAGCAAAACCCCGACGAAGGAATGCCGGGGCTGACTCATCTCACGATTGCTTAATCCGGTTAAGCGGAAAAGGTCTTCGAGAAGCGAATGCTCCCTCGGCAGGATAATTCAGCTAACAATGTCAGCACCTGCTGTCTACGGTTGCCTATGCAGTTTTAGAGAATGTCCCTTGACGTCCTCCTGGACTTCCTATCCAGCGTTGGGTGAATTAAAAGAAACTCAAAATTTAAGCAGCATCCGTTAACTTTAGGTCACGGAGTGCGTTGACATCAATTTGGATCGAAGGACCCATCGTAGATGATACATAAACGCTTTGCCAGTAGCGACCCTTTGCGCCTGAGGGACGGTTCCGATCAATACACTCCTGCAATGCCTTCAGGTTCGTCAACAGGTCTTCAGCGGAAAACGAAACCTTACCAAACATAACATGGACAATACCTGTCCGGTCAGCTCGGAACTCTAATTTTCCAGCTTTGAACTCCGAAATCGCCTGAGCAACGTCAAAAGTAACGGTTCCACCCTTGGGGGAGGGCATCAAGCCCCGAGGTCCCAATTGACGCCCAAGCTTAGCGACCTGAGGCATCATATCCGGGGTAGCCACGAGGACGTCAAAATCCATCATGCCTTTCTGAATCTCATCGATTAGTTCCTCAGAACCAGAAATGTCTGCGCCAGCGTTTGACGCTTCTGTAACCTTCTCACCGCGGGCAATGACCGCCACACGCACAACCTGCCCTGTCCCCTTCGGTAGAGCAACCGTGGTTCGCAACTGCTGGTCGGTGTACTTCGGGTCGATGCCGAGTCGAATGTGCGCTTCTGCAGATTCGATAAACTTAGCCGTTGCAGTTTCCTTCAGGAGTTGCATCGCTTCCAACGGCTCATATGCCCGGTCTTCAACCTTACTTTGCAGCTCTTGTAATCGACGTGATACTTTTTTAGTCATTTATCCTCCTTCGGGGTGCAAACGAAGTCTAGCCTCTCCCCCATAAACTCGTAATCGTTGTGAAAAAGCTGAATGCTCTAGGGGTAGTCCCTAGTCCGCAACCGTAACACCCATGTTACGGGCAGTACCCTCGATGATGCGCATAGCGGCTTCAATATCATTCGCGTTCAAATCCGGCATCTTGGTTTGAGCAATGTCTCGCAATTGATCACGAGTCAGTTTGCCCACCTTTTTGCTATTGGGTTCGCCAGAACCTTTTTCAATACCCAATGCTTTCCGAATCAAAACGGATGCAGGGGGTGTCTTGAGGATGAACGTGAAACTCCGATCTTCGTAGACGGAAATTTCAACCGGGACAATAAGTCCAACCTGGTCAGAAGTTTTGGCATTGTACTCTTTGCAAAATGCCATGATATTGACCCCATGTTGACCAAGGGCGGGACCAATTGGAGGAGCTGGGTTCGCTTTCCCTGCGGGAATGGCCAGCTTAATAATTGCAACAACCTTTTTTGCCATTGACTAAACTAATCCTGCTTCTGAACTTGGTTAAATTCCAACTCAACAGGCGTATCCCGACCAAAAATGGATAGCAACGCCTTCAACTTGCTGCGCTCTGGACTCACTTCAATGACTTCACCTTCAAAGTCCTTGAATGGGCCAGATAAAACAACAATCTTGTCCCCTGCGGCCATGTCAACCTTGACTGTGGGCTTCTGTTCTTGAGCACGCTTAAAGATGCGCTCGACCTCCGCCGAACCTAGGGGCATGGGTTTTACGTGACCTCGACCTCGGCCATACCGACGCTTTTGCTCTGCTCCAACGAAGTTAATGACGTTTGGAGTGTTCTTTACCACCTGCCACGCTTCATCATCCATCACCATGCGAATGAGAACGTAGCCTGGAAAAACCTTTTCATCAATCTCCTTGGGCTTGCCTCCCTTCGTCGGCTTTAAGACCGGAGTCTGAGGAATCTCGATTTGCAAAATGCGATCGGCTACATCCAACGTTTGGATGCGCTGCTCCAAGCTCATCTTGACGCGTTTTTCACAACCCGAAGCAACTTGAACAGCATACCAACGCGAAGACTTTTGTGCCTGCTCGGTAAGATGCTCTTGATTGACGTCGTAGTCTGACGTATCGGAGAGCGAAAAATCATCTGGCATTGGAGCATCGGATGAAAAAGTCATCAGAACACCTGCTTAGCGGCCCAACTGAACAATTTGTCAGCGAAGAAAATCAAAGTGGCGGATAAGCCAACCATTAGAATCACAGCAATAGATTCACTAATGAGCTGCTGACGGCTCGGCCAAACAACCTTATCCAGTTCCTCGCGTGTACCTTTGAAAAACTCGTTTAGGTTGAAGCCGTTGCCGGACGATTCCTGCGCGATCGCATCTTCTTTCTTCGCCATAATGGTCTTCACTTACTCCTAACAGTCCGTTAGCTGAATACTCAACATTGAGTCGAGAGAACAGTTTTGAACCTTACCTTGACTTCAGACAGTAACAACTACCTCACTCTTTACTCATCCTTAGGGCTTGGATTAAATGGCTATAATCACGCCACAGCATTTGCAATGCTTACCAAGTTATCCCCTCGCAATGAATCAGCGCGCCCTGGAGGACTCGAACCCCCGACATCAGGTTTTGGAGACCTGCGTTC
>JACYMB010000223.1 GCA_015272205.1 Synechococcales cyanobacterium T60_A2020_003
GGAAGTTTAAGGGGTTTGATGAGGTTGTGAACGCTGGTTAGCAATTCCTGCCAGCCTGCACTAGGTACAATCCCATCCACTCCAATCGGGGTGGGTTGCTATCCTGTAAAGCTTCATACAAACTCGGCCACTGTCGTCGAAATACTGGCGCAACTGACAGTTCGGCAAAGGAGTACACACTGCGGCTCACCAAAACGGCATCCATCAGGTCGAATAGAGCGTCCTTGCCATTGCCGATGAGCATGTAGGACTTGTGTCGAAACGCCTTCAAGCGGTCAAAATTAGTCATGGTCAATCATTACTTGATGCAACATGACCATTAAGCAGCCAAACCATCGGTGTTGGCTGTTTTTCTTTCTCAATTAGTCTAAACTCCAGTCATAACCAATTGCCAGGGAGCATCCCACATTTGCAAATTTATCAATATCTGGAGTGTGGGCATCTTGCCCGCGAGCGGGACGCTCGCACTACCCGTACAAAATTGGGATGCTCCCAATTACCAACGTCGGAGGGCACTCCAAGAAAGCAATACGGTCATCGCCTTGCTGAAAAATGAGGTCACCTTTGTCATCGGTTTGGGCGATCGCTCTCCCATCCATGCAGGGCGATCGCCTGCATGGAACACCGTTAAAGTCTGTCAATCTGATCGCTCAATAGCTGATCGACCGCCTGCCTGGAGAGAGGCTTACTAAAGAAAAAGCCCTGACCGCACTCACAGTGCAACGCCCGCAGTTGAGCCATTTGCTTGGGATTTTCAATGCCTTCAGCAATGGTACTTAACCCCAAATTCCATGCCAGTGTTAGGATGGTTCGTACCAGTTCAACCTGTTCACCATCATGATCAATCCGGCTAATGAACGAACGATCGACCTTTAAGCTATCAACCGGGAAACGGTAGAGATAACTCAGGGATGAGTACCCGGTTCCAAAATCGTCAATGGACAGCTTAACGCCCATGTTGTGAAGCTTGGTCAGCATGGCGATCGCCGTTTCAGCATCTTGCATGATAGCCGTCTCCGTGATCTCTAGCTTTAGGCACGACGGTGGAAGCCCCGTTTTCTCCAGCACGGCTGCAATTTGGTTCACCAAATCGGGTTGGTTGAACTGCTTACTGGATAAATTGACGCTCACCATCAGGTTTTCGTATCCTGGAAACTGCTGACGCCACCGCTCATTTTGACGGCAGGCTTCTTCGAGTACCCATTCTCCTAGGGGCACAATCAGATCGGTCTCTTCGGCAAAGGGAATAAAGTCGCCTGGCATAATCAGCCCTTTGTGGGGGTGTTGCCAGCGCACGAGGGCTTCAAAGCCGATGATGCGATTGCCGTGATTCAGCATCACAATCGGTTGATATTCCAAGATAAACTCTCGGTTGGCGATCGCGTGCTGGAGTTCCTGAACTGCTTGTGGATTGGGTTGGTGCGACCCATTAACGGATATGCGGTCTGTACTTCCAGCCTCACTACTGTTGGGATTCGTACTGCTTTTGCGTTGGAGGATGCCTTGAAGATGGAATAGCTCGTCAGACTGTTGGAATACCTTTTCCCGTAAGAGATAGCACTCCTTCTCCAGTAAGGCCAGATCTTGAGTACGAGATAGATCGCTGTTTCTCTGAGTACGCAAACTCAGACGATACATGAACCATCCCGTAACAATCACAAATCCCAGATTGCCCAGGGTGGTCAAGATATTGAGAGTATTTACATTACGCACAACTAGATCTAGCACCTGATTAAAGACAATCAGCCAAAGGCTGCCAATCAGCACGTAGGTTGAAACGAGTTGTATCGAAGAAACGTTCCCTCGTTCTGCAGGTTGGCGCATAAGCTGTAAACGTAATGTACTTTTAGGCATATTTTTTTTAAGGACGCAGGAGGCTGTGCAATGCGGACATAGCGCAGCTCACTCATAAACTCCCTATACGGCTCTTTTATGATGTTGCAGCGTGGTACTGACTTTAGTATTCCCAAGAGTATCGTAGATCGACCCCACTGATTTCAACAGTAAACATCCTCAAGGGTGTGTAAATACCAGGGCATGTTCTAACCCCGTGCAAGCAAACTGAAGAAGCCCGTTAGGAGCGGACTAGCGCTTCAAAGTCCCCAAGACAGGAGGATTGAATTGGCTCAAGGATGGCAGTGCAGGTTGCTGACACACGCCCGTCCCTGTAAGGCTGTCCGATGCAATACTGGTCAACTTTAATGGATAGATTAGAGCCTTGACCCTTCAAACCGTGGCTCGCTATGACTATAGTGTACGGAATTTCTGGATCCTGAAAAAGAAATCTATGCGAGAAATCACTTAAAAAGGGCGAGACGATGGGGTCAGTATATATATATTTCCGGAAGCTTTATAAAATTGTGTGTCGTTATGTTGGGCGATCGCACGTTGCCTTAACCGTGTTGTAGACCTCGATAAAGGTGCGGAAAGACTCTTGCGAGATATTGCCTTTGACTAGATCATCAAGGGTGGTTTTGAAGATGCGATCGAGATCGGTTTGCAACGCGTCGTAAGAGTAGCTGGTTCGATTTTGAATGAGTAAGAGTAGATCGTTCATATAGTCTGCCGTTCTGGCCTGTTGGGTTTCGAGCGATCGCTGTTCGCGCACTTCAATCCCTGCGGGTCGATTCCCCGCCGCTCTGCGGCGTAAAATGCCAGGATGA
>JACYMB010000224.1 GCA_015272205.1 Synechococcales cyanobacterium T60_A2020_003
TTGGTTTACCTCGATGCTGCTTATAATCTTAGCAATCATCTCTTAGCAGACCAGTGCCGGTAATTCTGGATCGGTGTTCCATCTTGGAGGTGATGCTTACCGTTTTTGACCACCTGCTGGCTTTGACAATGAGGTCAGGGCATAGCTAGAACTGGTTCACTACCTTTTTCATTCTATCCATCACTTATTAGGCGACCAGTGCCGATTTTAGAGATACGCAAATAATTCAGCCTTTACTAGATTTGCTAAATGATGACGCATCAAGCGTTAGATCAGCTGCTTCTGAAGCTTTAGGAAAAATTAGTCAAGATGAATCATTGCTTATTGAATATCTTCCAGATTTAGTTAATCGTATGACTCAGGATCTAGGAAAAGATGTGCAAAATCTGATTACTACTATCCAAAACCATTGTCAATTCTACAACTATGAGCTTTGGCAAGAAGCAGAATCAATTCAAAAAGCAACAACTAAACTAGGAGATCAATGATGCTAACGATCCAAGTTCCCCCCGATCTCGAACAGTAACTCACTCAACTCGCCAATCAGCTCGATCTTCCCCTTGAAACCTTTATTCTGCAATCCCTCCAGCAAATTGCTGCAGCCGATTCCGACGACACTCCAAAAATCGAAGTTCTCTCCGGGATTTACCGTGCCCTAGCGGATGTCAAAGCGGGTCGCATTAGTCCCGTAGAAACCTTGTGGGATAACGACGGGAATGACTGAAGCCCCATCTGTCCAAGTTTTCATTGCCGACGCACTTAAACGGGAAGCCCGCCATCTCAGAAAATGCGACCGACTCGACCCAACCCCCTGCAAACCCCACCAAGCAAACCCATGACTAAAACCATCACCCTTACCCTACCCGATGCCCTTGAGCAAGCCCTAGCCCAAACTGCGGCCCAAGCCAACCAGTCCACCGAAGAGTTCATTCTGCAATTACTCACCCAAACCCTTATTGGTCAAGAAACTCCAGTGGTGGCGACTCCCTCAGAATTGCTCGACGATCCATTGCTGCAATTAGCAGGATGCATTACCAGCGATGTTGGCGATGCAGGCGATCGCCATGATTATTACCTGGGCAAAGCCATCTACGACGAAATGCACCCAGACGAAACGCAAGATGACTAAGCTGTTTGTAGATACTTCTAGATGGGCCAGTTTTTTCGACAGCAGAGAACCAACCCACAGGCAAGCCGCACAGATTTTGACAACGGCTTACCAAAATCAGCACACTATTGTCACGAGCAACTACATCCTTACAGAACTGGTTTCCCTGTTGCATAGTCCACTGCGGATTCCCCGATCAAAGCTCTTCACCATCATTGATACCATCAAAGCCACCCCCTACCTGGACATTATTCACATCGACCTTGCCACAGATGCCGATGCCTGGAATCTATGCAAATCCCGTTCTGATAGAGCCTGGTCGCTGGTAGATTGCAGTTCGTTCATTCTGATGCAGCGGCAAAATATTCAAGCCGCTCTCACCACCGATCGTCACTTCGATCAAGCAGGTTTCATCCGTTTACTCAATTCATCTACCCTCTGAGTGATCCATGACCAATCAACCTAAAGTGCAACAACATTTCAACGCGCCTGTAGCGGGTGTTGCAGGCAATGTCGAAGGGAACATGATTATCTATGCGCCCGACCCTCAAAAGATTGCTGCCGAACAACAGATCCAAACCGTAGTCAACAAACTTCAGCAAACAAAACAACTACTCTATCGATTCCAAAGTGTGAGGGGCGATCGCTCCTCTATCCTCTTCTTAAACGGGCGTTGGCGGAGCCTCTGCAAAGCAGAATCGCTCCCATGTCTTAAAACACAGCCATTAATGTAGAGCATACGTACAATAGAGTTACGCTCTAACCGTGAAACGATCGATCGCAACCTCTAGGCTACTTAAGACATCTTTGCAGCTATCTATATTAGTAAAACAATCTCTTATGCTTGAATTTGAACAGTTAAAAGAAGATAGTTCATCCCTACCCGAAACCGCCCAGTCGCTGGTTGTAGACTTCGTTTCGTTTCTCAAACAACGCTATACCCAATCTGAAGACATCACCCCGCGTCCCCTAGATCTACAAAATCAACCTTTTGTCGAGATTTGGAGCGATCGCCCCGATATGCAAGACAGTACTGCTTGGGTCAGACTAGTCAGACAACAGCACTGGCGCAATTGACATGTCTACCGTTCTAGTTGATACAGATATTCTGATTGACATTGCCAACAATGACGCGATCGCGCAGTCGCGGCTCATCCGTGAACGCTAAACGGCTGTTCTGGCAATTTCTACAATCATCGTCATGGAACTCATTGTTGGATGCCGTAACAAGGTTGAATTACAAGCACTTGAACAGTTTCTAGCTCAATTCCAGATTTTTACATTAACTAGGCAGATTGGCGATCGCGCGACTGAACTCCTTCAAACCTATTGCCTTAGCCACAGATTATTGATTGCCGATGCCTTAATCGCCGCCACTGCAATTGAGAATCAGATCCCATTACTTAGCAAAAATCAACGCGACTTTCGATTTCTCCAAGACCTTAGCTTATTGCCCTATCCTTAAGCCCGTAACGCAGAAAGTGCCTGAATGAAAATTGTCTTACTCTACTCTCTTTTCCAACAGGCGATCGCTTGATTGCAGCAAACGAACATCTCCAGACCGATCACGATTGAGCATCGCTGTGAAGAGACTGTAATTCAAGAATGACGCGGTCTTTGCTGGCCTTTAAGTGGTCTTGGATTGCCGCCGCCGCTAGCTCTGGATTCCGGTGGGCGATCGCCTCATAGATTTGGCGATGTTCTAAGCGGATCTCCAGCACATTCGGATTGTTCAGCGTGGTTTGAATGCGCAGCAGCAACATCCGATCAAACACATGATCGAGTAAAGACGTGAGATAGCTATTGCTCGAACTTTGCGCCAACAGTCGATGGAAGCGATAGTCCAGATCGAGTAATTGATAATTTCGCAATTGTTCCTTGGGCGTGGGCGATAGTTTCTCGGCTTGTTCCACCAGCGCTTGCAGTTCGGCAATCTGCTCCTGAGTGGCGTTGGCACAGGCTTGGGTTACCGATAGACTCTCCAGGGCTAGGCGACAGTCATACAGTTCAATGGCGTCGGTCACCGATACGGTGGTCACCCGAATCGCCCCACTGTCATCGGCGATCGCCAATTTTGCATGCTGAAGCAGGCGCAGCGCTTCTCGGATTGGGGTACGGCTAACCTGAAGCTGTTCGGCAAGCTGCGTTTCCACCAAACGTTGTCCGGGCACTAACTCCCCCGACAAAATGGCATTACGCAAGGCTTGATAGGCTTGTTCTTGTAGCGATTTTTGCCGTCGCAACGGTTGAGCAGGCAACACCAAAGGGATAGACTCCAGAAAATCGTTTTCGGAACTGGTTGCTTGGTTTCAGAACAATGGATTGTATCCAGGATACATTAGTTTTCAGAACGCGACCGATAGTGCTGATCCAGCTTTAAGAGGGTCTGTAACAGCACCTCTGCACCCATCGCGCCTTGTTCAGGCGAGGTATATTCGGTCTCAGCATGGCTAACGCCCGCCTCGCTAGGCACAAAGATCATGCCCATGTCGGTCAAGGTCGCCATCTCTTGGGTATCGTGGCTGGCGCGACTCGGTAGTTGCATTGCACTCAGCCCTAGTTCCTGGCACACCTCTGCGATCGCCGCTTGGATGTGAAGCCGCGCTGGAGCCGGATCATTGGGAAGACGGGGTTGGATCTGAATTTTTGTTCCTGTTTCTATGGCGATCGCCTCCATAATTTGCTGCAATTCCAGCATCATGGCATCGATGTGAGCATTGGACAGATCGCGAATATCCAGCTTGAGATTAACCTGTCCCGGAATCGTATTGGCCGCGTTGGGCAGCACCTCCATCCAGCCGACGGTTGCCACCTGTTGTCCAGACTGATTGGCAATCCGGTTCACAGCCAAAACAATTTGAGCAGCGGCAACGAGGGCATCCTGACGCATCCCCATCGGTGTTGTACCAGCGTGGCGTGCCATACCCATCACCGAAATAAATATAGTAGCGCCGTTGTCCCACAATCCCTTCGACGATCCCAATCTGCACCCCCGCCGTTTCTAAAACCGGGCCTTGTTCCACATGCAGTTCTACAAAGGCCGCGATTTCCTCAGAGCGTCGTTGTGCCGTAGCGATTTGCCCCCAATCTCCACCAATCTGAGCTAAGCAAGTCTGAATTGATGTGCCATCTAGCCGTCCGTAGTAGCTGGGGTTGGGCACAATATGTCCGGCGATCGCCTTACTGCCAATCATGCTGCTTTCTTCGTCAGTGAAGACGATCACTTCAACGGGATGATACAACCGCTTCTGATGCTCATTGAGCGATCGCACGACTTCTAGCCCCGCTAAGACCCCATAGGCTCCGTCGTAGCGCCCGCCGTTGGGAACGGTATCAATGTGGGAACCTGTTGCCAAAGCGGGGGCATGGGCATCGGTTCCGGCATAGCGTCCAATAATATTGCCTGCCGTGTCTAGGCGGACGCTCATTCCGGCTTCCGTCATCCAGTGCTGAATTAAATTCCGAGCTTCAATGTCAGCGGGCCTGTAGGCTACCCGATCAATCCCTCCCGTTTCTGTGTGCCCAATCTGCGACAGGCGGGCAATGCTGGTATTGAGGCGATCGCCATTAATCGACAGGGTTAAAGCTGGGGTTAGCGTCATAGCAAGCCTCTGGAGATATCAGATCCAAACACATCAACGAAAAAATCTTGATTGGATCTCCTATTGCTCTGCACCCAGGAGAACATTGGAGCCACACTGTATACTGTATACAAAAAATATGATTTAATGCACAGGTATACGCAAAACCGACTTGTTGCAAATCACCTGGCCAATGTTGGATCTGAGATATTGGATCTCAGTAGGGCGATCGTCTCGGTCACACTATTTCTCACTGCTACCGTTTACCTATCCTTGAGCGAACTGAAACTTTTTTTGTGTAGGAGGCAACATGACACCCTCTCCAAAGCGGGTCTTCATTTGTGGATCGGCTCTACGCGGACAGCCTGACCACGGCAATCTTCAATCCGCCACGTTTATCCGTACGACCAAAACTCAGCCCCTTTACCGTCTCCACGCAGCCGCAGATGGCTGGCATCCTGCCATTTACCAGGTTGAAACAGGCGGAATCAGCATTCCAGGCGAACCGTACGAACTGACACCGGAGCAATACGACCACTTAGTCTCCACTGAGCCTCCGCATATGTATCCCGCCAATGTGCTGCTAGAAAGTGGCGAAGTGGCTACAGCAATGCTGTATCCACGCGAATTGGTTGACCAATACCACTGGCCTGACATTTCCCATCACGGGGGCTGGGCAGCGTACAAACAGGCCACTGCAACTGTGGGGTAGAACGGAACCGAACCAAACGTCTGAGGTTCCGCTGTTGAAGGGGGGCGTTAGGGGGAGCGAACCATTGGTTTACCCACTTTCTAAACGTTTCGGATGCGTTTTACCCCATTCAGGGCTGCGCCTGCGCTTTCAAATTACTCCGCGCATTGCGGCGCATCATGTCGGGCTTAATTCGTCGCAGAGCCGATGCCTGAAAGCGGCGATCGTAGTCTTCCTGGGATAAGGTGGATAACTCTTCCAGTTTCGGAGCAAGGTTCCACGGATAGGGTTGGAAGCCCTCGACATCGGTAGGTGTGGCAAAGCGCTGGTTCCACGGGCACACGTCCTGGCAGATATCGCACCCTGCGACCCAGCCGTTTAGGGTTTGGGCGATCGCTTCTGGTAGTTCCGGCGCACGATTCTCGATGGTGTGATACGCAATGCAGCGATTCGCATCTACGACGTAGGGTTGGGCGATCGCCCCAGTGGGACACGCATCTAAACAGCGGGTACAGGTTCCGCAATGGGAGGTATGGGGGGAATCGGGCGGCAAGTCTAGATTGGTGAGCACTTCGCCCAAAAAGACCCAGGAACCGTACTCCCGCGTGATCACGTTGCTGTTTTTGGCGATCCAGCCCAGTCCGGCCTGCTGCGCCCAAACCTTATCCTGCACGGGGCCAGTGTCGGCGTAGTATCGAGCCTGGATGCCGTCGCCTTGGGATTCCAGCCATTGCGCCAACTGTTTCAGTTTTTTATGCAAAATGCGGTGGTAGTCCCGTCCCCAGCCGTAGCGCGAGATTTTGGCGATCGCCGGATCATCAGCATGAGCATGGGGGGTGTAGTAGTTCAACGCGACGCAGATGAGCGATCGCACCGTGGGCATCACCTCCCGAATGGCCTGCCGTTTGGGGTTCGCCATCCAAGCCATATCAGCCTGGTAGCCCTGGTTTAACCATTGGGTTAACGCAGTAGCAGACTTGGCGATCGCTGTTTCCGCTCCATCCACAGATGCGATTCCCACTTTGTGGAATCCGAGGTCTAGCGCCTGCTGCTTAATCTGCTCAGCGTTCACCATTAGAAATTAGGACGCCTCCTCAACCCATTGCGGCACGTATTTCCAAGCGTCCCGCAGTTCCTGATCCTTCCATTCATAGTGGGAATCAATTTCGCCAACGAGGTTCCAGAACCGGGACGAGTGGTTCATGTGAACCGTATGGCACAGCTCATGGACAAAGATGTAGCGCACCAAATGAGGGGGCAGAAACAGAAGCTTATAGTTCAGGCTGATGTTTTTTTTGCTAGAGCAACTCGCCCAGAGGGTGCGCTGCTTGCGAATGGAAATGTCATTACAGGCGAGTCCAACGTCGTGGCTCACCTGCCGCAGCCATTGGGGTAAGTGCGCCTTTGCCTTGTGGGCTAACCAATGACGGAGAGCCTCTTGGCAGAGATCAACCGAGCTAATATCGCCTTCGATGGTGAGACGGTTTTCGCCTGTAACCCGGTAGCGGAGGCGATCGCGCGATGCGGCAGTGTAGGCAATCTCCCAGGTTTCCGGTAACGCTCCCAGCACAATCCGATCGGGGCGATCGCTCACTAAATCCTGGGGCAGACTTTGCCGCTCGGCCTCTAGGCGATTCAGCGTCTTTGCAATCCAATCCTGGCGATCGCGCACAATTTCTGACAAGCGGCGATGGCTAAACCCCTTCGGAATCACGAGTTCAATGCGGCCACTGCGGGACACCTTGATGCTGACGTTCTTGGCGCGGGCACTTTCTCGCACCGAATAGGGTACATCTTGCAATCCTGCGATGACTGTAGATGAGTCCAGGGAATTCGCGGAGGCGGATGGTGAGTTCGAAAACTTTACTTTAGTCATCTGACACCCTCGCAATCGGGGAATGCTGGTCAAGAAAATCGAGCAAAATCTGACGGTGGATCGCGCCGAGGGGACGGATATCGCCTGCCCGTTCGGAGTAGCGATCGCCCCGGTGAATATCGGCGACGGACAGTAACCCTAGATCCCACCCTTCATTCAATTCCAGGGCGTATATGGGAACCGTCAATGGCCCGTGGAAGACGTGGCGGATGATTTGCGCATCTTTGTAGACCCGAAACAGGCCCATGGTGGGTGGACGGTACCCAATTTCTTCGGTAAGTTCTCGAATCACTCCCTCCCCTGGCCGTTCGCCCGGGTCTAGATGTCCCCCAAAAAACGCCCAAACCCCCGGATACAAAATCGTGGGAATGTTATCCCGAAGCTGCATCAGAAATTGGTTGTCTTGATGCAAGATGGCGATCGCCACCTGAATCGGCTCTTGAGACATGGGATGATTTCTCCTCCGACTCAAACCAGAAACATCATTACATACCCCTCGACCGATTTTGCAAGGGAATCGCTGATCCCCAAAGGCATCTATGGCGTACATCGATTCAAGTCTAGAATTGGATCCACCCTATCCATGCCCCAAGCTTCGTTCAGCCCCTTGTTTTAAACGTGAGACTTGAGCGGTGAACGCCCTGAGGATGGGGCGATCGCGCAAGCTACAACAACCCGCTAATCCCTGGCTAAGGCTCGATCCAAGACGGCTCGTGCCTCCTCGGCTTGACTGCGTGCCTCCCGGTAACGAACGTTGGACTGGGCAAAGGCTTGTAATACCTTAAATCCCTTTTTGAGGTGAGTTAGCTCTTCCTCCGTCAGCGTTTCATCGCTAAACAGCTTGTCGATCTGCGATCGCACCTGCATGGCCTCTGAACGGGACGACTGCACCTTCATTTTGAGATTGGCGAGGTTGCTGAGGACCTGCACCGCTTGGGTCACGGCATCTTCATCATCGGCGGGTGGCAAGGGTGACTCGCGGACTTCAATAAACTCCTGGGGACTGAAGCCATCCGTCAAATCGGTAGCAAGCTCACCATTCTCCATCAGCTCAATCAACTGTTCCATCGCTTTGTCCCGGGCTTTATTGGAGTCCTTGCCGGGAACCGAAAGAATGACCTCAGGATTTTGGGCTAGGGTGTATTGAACCATAAGTATAGTACATTTGTTTCATTTCCTGCCTTTCATTCTACTGCCAAGAGCAAGATTTAGACCAGCAGTTCTGAAAAAACTTGGCGGCGTTTTCGGTGAGGAGATGTGGCACACTGGGAAACGTTGCGTTGCCGGATTGTTTGACTGTATCGCCTGTGGATGGATTTTTGAACCTTGATAAACCTAGCCAGTGGACGTCCCACGATTGCGTCGCGCGGGTGCGACGGTTGCTGCGCCAGAAGCGGGTTGGTCATGCGGGCACCTTAGATCCCGCCGCAACGGGCGTACTCCCCATTGCCCTTGGGAAGGCCACCCGATTATTACAATATCTCCCCTCTGATAAAGCGTATCGGGCTACGATTCGGTTTGGGGTGACGACGACCACGGATGATCTGGATGGAGAGGTTCTTACATCCCATGCTCCAAACTTGAGTTTGACAGACGTTCAGGCGCACCTTCCGATGTTTATTGGACGAATCCAGCAAATTCCCCCCCAATACAGCGCCATTCAAGTTCAAGGTCAGCGCTTATACGATCTAGCGCGGCGAGGGGAGGTGGTTGACGTGCCCTCTCGAACCGTTGATGTCTACAGCATTTCCGTAGTGGACTGGCGATCGCTCGACTATCCAGAACTCGTCGTGGATATCGAGTGTGGAGCCGGAACCTACATCCGATCCATTGCCCGTGATCTGGGTGACGTTCTAGGGGTTGGAGCCACCCTTGCAGCCCTCCAGCGCACCGTAAGCAGCGGATTCCGGTTAGTGGAGAGTTTGACCGTCGAGGAACTAGACCAGCAGATCGAGGGCGATCGCCTAACCCTGATTTCCCCCGTCCAAACTCTGCAGCACCTGTCCGCAATGACCCTAGCGCCCGAATCGGCCCGTCGCTGGACCTTAGGGCAACGACTCGCTCCCTGCGATTATCCGATCCAAAGCCCTGGAACCTATCGCATCCATAGTCTAGATGGACAGT
>JACYMB010000225.1 GCA_015272205.1 Synechococcales cyanobacterium T60_A2020_003
TCCATGATGAACCACCACCTAGCAGGCTTGCTGGGTCTGGGTTCGCTCGGTTGGGCTGGCCACCAGATTCATGTTTCTTTGCCCATTAATAAACTCTTGGATGCTGGAGTGGCTCCGAAGGACATTCCACTACCCCATGAGTTCATCTTGGATAAGAGCTTGATGGCAGAGCTGTACCCCAGCTTTGCAAAAGGGATTACTCCATTCTTCACGCTCAACTGGGCAGAATACTCTGATTTCCTAACCTTCAAAGGCGGTCTAAACCCCGTGACTGGTGGTCTGTGGCTATCGGATACCGCGCATCACCACGTGGCGATCGCTGTTCTGTTCATCATTGCGGGTCATATGTACCGCACCAACTGGGGCATTGGCCACAGTATGAAGGAAATCCTCGAAGGGCATAAAGGTCCCTTCACGGGTGAAGGACACAAGGGTCTATATGAAATTCTGACGACCTCTTGGCACGCTCAACTCGCGATTAACCTAGCGTTGTTGGGTTCCCTCACCATTATCGTGGCGCAGCATATGTATGCCATGCCACCCTACCCCTACCTCGCAACCGACTACCCCACGCAGATTTCGCTGTTTACCCACCACATGTGGATCGGGGGCTTCCTAATCGTTGGTGCAGGTGCCCACGGGGCAATCTTCATGGTTCGTGATTACGATCCGGCGAAGAACGTCAATAACTTGCTTGATCGGGTATTGCGTCACCGTGATGCAATCATCTCTCACCTAAATTGGGTTTGTATTTTCCTGGGCTTCCATAGCTTTGGTTTATACATCCACAACGACACCATGCGGGCGTTGGGTCGTCCAGAGGATATGTTCTCTGACTCTGCGATTCAGCTCCAGCCTGTGTTTGCTCAGTGGATTCAAAGTCTGCACACTGCTGCACCGGGTGCAACGGCACCCTTTGCCACTGGCCCTGCTAGCTTTGCCTTCGGCGGTGATGTTGTCTCCGTTGCCGGTAAGGTTGCAATGATGCCGATTCAACTCGGTACGGCGGACTTTATGGTGCACCATATCCATGCGTTCACCATTCACGTTACCGTTCTCATTCTGCTGAAAGGTGTCCTCTTTGCTCGTAGCTCTCGTCTAATTCCAGATAAGGGTGAGCTTGGATTCCGTTTCCCTTGCGACGGCCCTGGTCGGGGTGGTACTTGCCAAGTATCCGGTTGGGATCATGTCTTCTTGGGATTATTCTGGATGTACAACTCCTTATCGATTGTGATTTTCCACTTCAGTTGGAAGATGCAGTCGGATGTATGGGGTACGGTTTCCCCGGATGGCACCGTGTCTCACATCACGGGTGGCAACTTTGCCCAAAGCGCGCTGACCATCAATGGATGGCTTCGTGACTTCCTCTGGGCACAGGCAGCTCAAGTAATCGGTTCCTACGGTTCTGCTCTGTCTGCCTATGGTTTGCTGTTCTTGGGTGCTCACTTTATCTGGGCATTCAGCCTGATGTTCTTGTTCAGTGGTCGTGGCTACTGGCAAGAGTTGATTGAGTCTATTGTTTGGGCTCACAACAAGCTAAAGGTTGCCCCAGCTATTCAGCCTCGTGCTCTGAGCATTACTCAGGGTCGTGCTGTAGGGGTAGCTCACTACCTCTTAGGAGGAATTGTCACAACGTGGGCATTCTTCCTGGCTCGAATCATTGCTGTTGGATGAGCGAGAGGAGATTTCGTTAAGACTTATGGCAACTAAATTCCCGAAATTTAGCCAAGACCTGGCACAAGACCCGACTACACGCCGGATCTGGTACGGGATTGCCACCGCTCACGACTTTGAAAGCCACGATGGCATGACGGAAGAGAATCTTTATCAAAAGATTTTTGCTTCCCACTTCGGCCACCTGGCAATCATTTTCCTCTGGACGTCTGGCAACCTGTTCCACGTCGCTTGGCAAGGCAACTTCGAGCAGTGGATCAAAGATCCTCTGAACGTTCGCCCAATTGCCCATGCAATTTGGGATCCCCACTTTGGTAAGCCTGCGGTTGATGCATTCACGCAAGCCGGAGCTTCCAATCCTGTCAACATTGCGTACTCTGGGGTTTACCACTGGTGGTACACCATCGGCATGCGCTCCAATGCAGACTTGTATACCGGGGCTGTATTCCTGATGATTCTGTCGGCAATCTTCCTGTTCGCAGGTTGGTTGCATCTCCAGCCCAAGTTCCGTCCGAGCTTGTCCTGGTTCAAGAACGCAGAATCTCGCCTGAATCACCACTTGGCTGGATTGTTTGGCGTTAGCTCCTTGGCCTGGACAGGTCACCTAGTTCACGTAGCGATCCCTGAGTCCCGTGGTCAGCATGTAGGCTGGGACAACTTCCTGTCTACACCTCCCCATCCCGCCGGATTGATGCCTTTCTTCACCGGAAACTGGGGCGTATATGCTCAAAACCCAGATACCGCAGGTCATGTTTTTGGTACGAGCCAAGGCGCAGGTACTGCAATTCTGACCTTCTTGGGTGGATTCCACCCTCAAACCGAGTCTCTATGGCTCACGGATATGGCGCATCACCACTTGGCGATCGCCGTGATCTTCATCATTGCGGGTCACATGTACCGTACCAACTTTGGCATCGGTCACAGCATCCGCGACATCCTGAAGTCCCACCGTCCTCCTGAAGGCACTCCCTTTGGTGGTCTGTTGGGTAAAGGTCATGAGGGTTTGTACGATACGCTGAACAACTCCTTGCACTTCCAGCTTGCTTTGGCACTGGCATCTCTGGGCGTTGTCACCTCCTTGGTGGCTCAGCACATGTACTCCCTACCTCCCTATGCCTTCATGGCACGGGATTACACCACCCAGGCAGCGCTTTACACCCACCACCAGTACATTGCTGGCTTCATTATGGTTGGTGCGTTTGCCCATGGTGCGATCTTCTTGGTTCGCGACTACGACCACAATGCCAACAAGGACAACGTGTTGGGTCGCGTGCTGGAGCACAAGGAAGCGATTATCTCCCACTTGAGCTGGGTATCGCTGTTCCTCGGCTTCCATACCTTGGGCTTGTACGTCCACAACGACGTTATGCAAGCGTTTGGTACGCCTGAGAAGCAGATCTTGATTGAACCTGTGTTTGCACAGTGGATTCAAGCGTCTCACGGTAAAGCACTGTATGGATTTGACACGCTGCTGTCTAATCCTGACAGCTTGGCAACAACAGCTTGGCCAAACCACGGCAACGTCTGGTTAGGCGGCTGGCTGGATGCCATCAACTCTGGAACGAACTCCTTGTTCCTCACGATCGGCCCTGGTGACTTCTTGGTTCACCATGCGATCGCCCTCGGTCTGCACACCACCACTCTGATTCTCGTTAAGGGTGCGTTGGATGCTCGTGGATCGAAACTGATGCCGGACAAGAAAGACTTCGGCTATAGCTTCCCTTGTGACGGCCCCGGTCGTGGCGGTACGTGCGACATCTCTGCTTGGGATGCGTTCTACCTCGCCATGTTCTGGATGTTGAACACCATTGGTTGGGTTACCTTCTACTGGCACTGGAAGCACCTGGGAATTTGGCAAGGGAACGTGGCTCAGTTCAATGAAGCGTCTCCGACGATCATGGGCTGGCTGCGTGACTACCTGTGGCTGAACTCGTCCCAGTTGATTAACGGTTATAACCCGTTTGGCATGAACAACCTGTCGGTTTGGGCTTGGATGTTCCTCTTTGGACACCTAGTTTGGGCAACGGGCTTCATGTTCCTCATCTCCTGGAGAGGATACTGGCAAGAGCTGATCGAAACGATTGTATGGGCGCACGAGCGTACGCCTCTGGCAAACTTGGTTCGCTGGAAGGACAAGCCGGTTGCACTGTCCATCGTTCAAGCTCGCTTGGTTGGTCTAGCTCACTTCACAGTTGGCTATGTCCTGACCTACGCTGCCTTCCTCATTGCCTCAACAGCGAGTCGATTTGGTTAACCTAAACGAATCTGTTGAGTTAGCAATTTAATCAATAGCCCTTCGCCAACGAGAGGTGAGGGGCTATTATCTTTTAGAGGGCTTGAAACGCGGAGGAGAACGCTATGTTTGGTTTGGGTTGGCCTGAAATTGCAATCATTGCATTTATCGCTCTGTTAATTTTTGGGCCGAAAAAGATTCCGGAACTGGGGGGAGCACTGGGTAAAACGCTCCGGGGCTTTAAGGACGAGATGAATAAGCCTGCGGGTGAGCTTGAGGGCGAGGGTGAGGATGTTGACCAGGATGATGCCTAGAACTCAGGTGTTTTGAGCATTTGGCATCATTGGATCATGAGACAGTTTTTCCTCGGATGTGCGGTTTGGGCGTATAAAGACTGGGTTGGTGACTTTTTCCCTCTAGGAAGTCGTTCCTCCGATTTTCTACGCCTCTATAGCGAACGCTTAACAACCGTAGAAGGCAACACTACTTTCTATTCGGTTCCCGGTAAGAACATGGTGCAGCGCTGGGCAACGGAAACCCCTCCAGACTTTCAGTTTTGCCTGAAGCTACCGAAAACCATTAGCCATCAAGGGGCGATCGCTCCCTACGTCACCAACGCGATCGCCTTTTTAGAACACATGGATTTGCTAGGATCTCGGCTTGGCCCCTTGATGCTACAACTGCCCCCCAGCTACGGGGTACAGTATTTAGAGGATTTGCGGAATTTTCTGAAGGGATGGGGCGATCGCCATCCCCTAGCGGTCGAAGTGCGCCATTTAGACTGGTTCAGTAAAGCCGCCCAGGCGTTGAACGAGATGCTGCGGGAATTCCAAGTTGGGCGAATTGTGCTGGATACGCGACCGATCTACAACTGTCCGGAGGATCCGCAAATCGCGTCCGAACGGCGGAAGCCTCAAGTTCCCCTAGCCGCAGACGTAACGGCTCCGTTCACCATTGTTCGCTACATTAGCCACCCCACCCTATCGATGAACCAGGGTTATCTCGATGAGTGGGTTCATCAGGTCAGCCAGTGGCTCAAGCAGGGAACTCGGATCTATTTCTTCGTACATTGCCCTCAGGAAGTTCACTCCCCTGCGATCGCTCGTCATTTTCAAGCGTGCCTAGAAGCACAATCCATTGCGGTTCCGCCCCTACCCTGGAACCAGATTCAGCAGCCCGACACCCAACTTAGCCTCTTCTGATCGGGAAAATTAAGCAAATCTCCATCTTGCGATGGCAGCATCTTCCAATCAGGCAAGTTAACATGGTTAAAAATGTTGATATTTCTTAATAGTCATTATCAGTTTTTGCATGACCGCTTCTTCACCAGATTTGGGCGATCGCCCTCAATCCTTGGGGGTAAAAATTAAAGCATTTATTCGAGACAAGATCTTATTTGGCAACGAGCCAACCCCCGAACTTCTCGCCATCTTGTTGGTGTATCTCGTTCAAGGGGTTTTAGGTATATCGCGCTTAGCGGTTAGCTTCTTTCTGAAAGACGATTTAGGACTCACGCCTGCCCAAACCTCAGCCCTACTCGGTATCGCAGCGCTGCCTTGGGTCATTAAACCCCTGTTTGGGTTTCTCTCCGATGGGTTACCCATCTTCGGCTATCGTCGTCGCCCCTACCTGGTTCTAGCCGGACTCCTGGGGACAGGATGCTGGTTGGCGATGGCTACCGTGATCCATTCTGCGTGGGCTGCAACCCTAGCCATGACCCTCAACTCCCTGTCCGTAGCAGTGAGTGATGTGATCGTAGACTCGATCGTGGTGGAACGGGCGCGGCGAGAGTCCATTGAAAAAGCAGGTTCACTCCAATCAATCTCCTGGGGCGCATCGGCCTTTGGAGGACTGCTGACCGCTTACTTGAGTGGATTTCTCCTCCAGCAGTTCAGCACCCAAATCGTCTTTGGAATTACGGCCATCTTCCCCCTGATCGTGACGTTAGTGGCAGGACTGGTGACCGAGGCCAAGGTGGATCACTCCTCGGAGTGGACGGTCGTACAGCAACAGATGAGAGACTTGTGGAAAGCGGTGTCTCGTCCTGCCATTCTCCTCCCTACGGCCTTCGTGTTCATCTGGCAGGCGACCCCAACCGCAGAATCCGCTTTCTTCTTCTTCACCACCAACGAATTAGGGTTTGAACCAGAATTTTTGGGACGAGTTCGCCTAGTGACAAGCGTTGCTTCCCTCATTGGGATTTGGCTCTTCCAGCGTTTTTTCCGTAGCGTTCCGTTCCGTCAAATTTTTGCCTGGACGACCATCCTCTCTGCGCTGTTGGGCATGACAGCTCTCCTGCTTGTAACCCACGCAAACCGGGCGATCGGGATTGATGATTACTGGTTCAGCTTAGGCGATAGCTTGGTCTTGACCGTCATGGGGCAAATTGCCTTTATGCCTGTGCTGGTATTGGCAGCGCGTCTTTGTCCAAAAGGGGTGGAAGCGACTCTCTTTGCCCTGTTGATGTCGGTCTTTAACCTCGCAGGCATGATTTCCCACGAGTTGGGGGCTGGCCTGACCTACATCATGGGCGTTACGGAAACCAACTTTGAAAACCTGTGGCTGTTAGTTATATTAACGAATGTAACAACGCTGTTTCCCTTGCTGTTTATCAGGTGGCTACCGTCTGGGGATATCAATCCAGACGACATTGAGGAAGGATACCCGATCGTCGAGTCTCCAGAACCAGTGCTTGAGGGACACCCGAACTAACTATCTAGCCTGTTTCATCCGTCCACATTTGCAAACCGTCTGCTCGTTTTCATATCTATTTATGCAAAGTCTCTCCGTTGATCCGAGTTCCTTGAGTGCGTCCAACCTGTCCTATTCCCTAGAGGATTGGCAGAAAGGCTATGAGTCGTTGCGGGACGAATATACTTACTGGATTGATGATATAGAAGGTGCGATTCCAGCCGATCTCGAAGGAACACTCTTTCGTAATGGGCCTGGATTGCTTGATGTAAACGGTCAACCGATTCAGCATCCCTTTGATGGAGATGGCATGGTGTGTGCGATCGCCTTTAAGGACGGCAAAGCCCATTTTCAGAATCGCTACGTGCGAACAGAGGGCTACGTCGCAGAACAAAAAGCCGGACGGATTCTCTATCGTGGCGTCTTTGGCACCGAAAAGGCTGGGGGATGGTTGGCAAACGCCTTTGACTTTAAGTTGAAAAACATCGCGAACACCCACGTCGTTTATTGGGGTGGAAAGTTGCTAGCCCTTTGGGAAGCGGCAGAACCCTATTGCCTCAATCCACAGACCTTAGAAACCCTAGGGATTGAGCGATTTGACGGTCAGTTACAGCACGGGGAAGCCTTTGCCGCCCATCCTCGGTTTGATCCCTCCTGCGCGGCAGACGGTGGCGCACCCCGGATGGTGAACTTTTCGATTAAACCGGGACTGTCCACCACGATTACAGTTTTTGAACTCAACCAGGCGGGAGAGATTGTAGAGCGTCACGCCCATTCCGTTCCGGGCTTTGCGTTCATTCATGATTTTGCAATCACGCCCAACTACTGTATTTTTCTCCAGAATCCAATCGCGTTTAATCCTCTCCCGATGGCGCTCGGTCTGCGCAGCGCTGCCGAATGTCTATCCGTAGATCATCGCCAACCCACAAAGCTTTTGGTGATTCCGCGTCATAGCAACGGCTCGGTGCAAAGCTTCACAACCCAGGCGGGCTTTGTCTTCCACCATGTCAATGCCTTCGAGCAAGACGGTCAGATTGTGCTCGATTCGGTGTGTTACGCAGACTTCCCCAGGGTGCGATCGGATGAGGATTTCCGCGAGGTCAAGTTTGCCCGAATTCCGCCCGGTCAACTCTGGCGATTCTGCATGAACTTAGAGAAAGGGACGGTAGAACGTCAGCAGTTAGATCAGCGTGGATGTGAATTTCCGGTTGTCCATCCGGGGTTGGTGGGTCGTCCCTATCGCTATTTTTATATCGGTGCAACCCACGCCCCAGAAGGAAATGCGCCCCTGCAAGCAATTATGAAAGTGGATCTGGAGTCCGGCGATCGCCAACTCTGGAGTGCGGCTCCGCGTGGATTTATTGGTGAACCGATTTTTGTGCCGCGATCGCCCCATAATTCCGAAGCCCCTGAAGACGAGGGTTGGGTACTCTCTCTCTGTTTCAACGCCGAAAAAGAGTGTTCAGAGTTAGTAATTTTGGATGCTCAGGATTTCGGGAAGGGAGCGATCGCTCGTCTACGGCTGAAGCACCATGTTCCTTATGGATTGCACGGTATGTTTACGCCAGAGTACTTTGGTTCTCATCCGAATCTCCAACAGAGTTAGAGGGAATCTGAGATCTGCGACTTCTGGTCAACGTCCCAACCGTTGCTGATCAGAATCATCAGAGAAGTCGCAGATCTGAACCCTCTCTTATAGCTGTTGCCAGCTAGCTTAGGACATGGACATTTTGGTGGGGCGGCGAAGCCGCCCCACCAAAATGTCCTAACCGATATGGCTAGCGCTATACATCCCAAACCCACCGCCTCCAGGCGTTTCCACCACAAACGAATCTCCCGATGATACGTCTACCTCTGCACAGCCCGACAATTCCTCTACCGTGCCATCCTGCCGCGCAACCCAATTATGTCCCGTTTTTCCAGGTTGTCCACCCTGAAGCCCAAACGGTGCAACCCTGCGGTGTCCCGACAGAATGGCAGCCGTCATCGCCTCGCGGAATTGGATGCGGCGCACAACTCCATTTCCACCGCGATGCTGTCCTTGTCCACCACTGTTCTCCCGAATCGAGAATTCCTCCACAAGGACAGGAAACCGCCACTCCAGCACCTCTGGATCAGTAAGACGAGAATTGGTCATGTGGGTCTGAACGGCATCGGTGCCATCAAAGGTTGCACCTGCGCCCGAACCGCCGCAAATCGTTTCGTAGTATTGGTGTTTCTCGTTGCCAAAGGTGAAATTGTTCATCGTGCCTTGGGCAGCGGCCATGACCCCTAGCGCCCCGTAAAGGGCATTGGCGATCGCCTGGGACGTTTCCACATTTCCAGCAACGACCGCAGCCGGATAGGCGGGATTGAGCATACAGCCGTCGGGAATCGTAATTTTAAGCGGTTTGAGACAGCCTGCATTGAGGGGAATATCGTCATCGACAAGGCTACGGAAGACGTAGAGTACAACAGCCTTCGTAATGGCTAGCGGTGCATTTAAATTCGTAGACTTTTGCGGAGAGGTTCCCGTAAAGTCGATGTGGGCAGTACGGTTTTGGTTGTCGATCGTCACCTGAACATTGATGGTACTGCCATCATCCATGACATAGGTGAACTGTCCATCGTGGAGTTTTTCGATCACTCGTTGTACAGAAGCAGTTGCATTATCTTGAACGTGGTGCATATAGGCTTGAACGGTGGGTAGGCCAAAGTGTTCAACAATGCGCTGGAGTTCCTGACCACCTCGCTCATTAGCCGCAATTTGGGCTTGGAGGTCGGCAATATTTTGATCGGGATTCCGAGCAGGATAGATACTGCTGGTTAGACGTTGGCAAATTTCTTCCTCGCAGAATTCACCCTGCTTAACGAGTTGAACGTTATCCAATAACACCCCTTCTTGATCGATAGAGGTGCTGTAGGGCGGCATAGAACCGGGCGTGATGCCGCCAATATCAGCATGATGGCCTCGTGAGGCGACATAGAAAGTAGGGCGATCGCCTTCTAGAAAGACAGGCGTGATTACGGTAATATCCGGTAGGTGGGTTCCTCCGTTATAGGGATTGTTGGAAACGTAGACATCGCCTGGTTTCAAAGTGTCTCCCTTGGATTGGATTAGGCTACCAACACTTTCACTCATGGAACCAAGGTGAACCGGGATGTGGGGCGCATTGGCAACGAGTTGGCCGTTATCGTCAAACAGCGCACAGGAGAAATCGAGCCTTTCTTTGATGTTGACGGAATAGCTGGTGTTTTGGAGGGTGATGCCCATCTCGTCAGCGATCGCCTGAAAGAGATTGTTGAAAATCTCTAGCATAACGGGGTCGGGCGTTGAATGGTCTGTTTCGTGATTTCGCGATGCAGCCGAGAATTCTATCTGCTTGGCTTTTTGTAGAACCAAGGCATTGCGTTCGGTCAACGTCGCACTCCATCCGGGTTCAACAACATTGGTTCCGGTAGCTTCAAGAATGAGCGCGACTCCATCAATGCGATCGCCCGGACGGAGATCATTGCGCTGGTAGACTGGAGCTTCGTGCCATTGATCGTGGGTATAGACCGAGACCGTAGCGATCGGCGTGAGTAGGGACTCTCTTTTTGTCCAGAGTTTTGATTCTTCGAGGGAAGGTGATCGCCCAATCACTTCTACAGATACAGCCTCCACAATCAACGCTTTATGGGGAACGATAAATCCGTAGCGCTGCTGATGGTTTTGCTCAAAGTGCGATTGCATATCCTCTAGATCGCCAAACGGAACCAGAAGCGATGAGTCGGTTCCGGCATAGCGCAGATGGACTTTAGGTCGAGTTTCTAATCGCTCTCGATCAATTCCCTGCTGGAGAACTTCGGCTTGTCCTTCCTGAGATAGAGTATCTATGATGTGCTGAAGCGAGGATAACACATCTAGATTTAACTCTGCTTCTACGGCTTTCTCGTTGAGCGATCGAACGTCGGCGAGACCAATACCGTAGGCCGAGAGAACGCCCGCATAGGGATGGAGAAAGATCTGGGTCATGCCCAGCGCATCGGCAATTAAACAGGCGTGCTGTCCTCCTGCCCCGCCAAAGCAGCACAGCGTATATTCGGTAATGTCATATCCCCGCTGTACCGAGATCTTTTTGATGGCATTTGCCATTTTATCGATGGCGATCGCTAAATAGCCTGCGGCAACCTGTTCTGGAGAGCGGCGATCGCCTGTCTTGGCTTCGATTTCAGTGGTCTGTTTTGCAAAGGCTTGTTTCACAATTTCTTGATCTAAAGGGAGATCCCCCGTTGCGCCAAAGACGTTCGGAAAAAACTCCGGTTGGAGTTTGCCCAACATCACGTTGCAGTCCGTCACGGTCAATGGCCCTCCTTGGCGATAGCAGGCTGGCCCCGGATTGGCTCCGGCAGACTCTGGCCCCACTCGATATCGCGCTCCATCAAAAAAGAGAATGGATCCCCCTCCAGCCGCAACGGTGTGAATAGACAGCATTGGGGCACGAAGCCGCACCCCTGCTACCTCCGTTTCAAAGACGCGCTCGTATTCCCCGTTAAAGTGAGAGACATCAGTAGACGTTCCGCCCATATCGAAACCGATGATTTTATCAAATCCTGCTCTGAGGCTAGTTTTGACCGCCCCAACAATGCCCCCCGCTGGGCCGGAGAGAATGCTGTCTTTGCCCTGGAACAGATGGGCGTCTGTAAGTCCACCGTCGGATTTCATAAACTCCAATTTGGGACGGTGTGTTTCTGTCGGTTCAACGGGATCAAGAGCAGAAGTTATCTGATTTACATAGCGACGCAGAATCGGAGAAAGATAGGCATCTAAAACGGTAGTATCGCCACGACTAACAAACTTCATTAGGGGACTGACTTCATGGGAGATTGAGACTTGCGGGAAGCCAATCTGACGGGCGATCGCCCCTATTTCTCTTTCATGTTCTGGATAGCGATAGCCGTGGAGAAAGACGATCGCACAACTGCGAATTCCGTCGTCGTAGGCTGCCTGTAATTGCTGTGTGACTCGATCTATCTCGCCCGGCGTGAGGGAAACCCGTTCTTCTCCCTCTGCCGTGTAGCGCTCATTAACCTCAACCACCCGCTCATAAAGCATTTCCGGCAGCACAATCTGTCGTGCAAAGATATTTGGACGATTCTGATAGCCAATCCGCAACGCATCCCGAAATCCTTGTGTGGTGACAAAGACTGTGCGATCGCCCTTTCGTTCGAGTAGGGCATTGGTTGTGACGGTGGTTCCCATTTTGACACCTGCGATCACCCCTGACGGAATCGGATCAGTGGATGAAAGACCGAGGATATCCCGAATGCCTTGAATTACCGCATCTTTGTAGCGATCGGGTTGTTCTGATAGCAGTTTATAGACAATCACCCACTGTTGATCGGGAAGGGGTGTGACTTGAAACCGAGGCTGATCCGAAAGACGATGGGCGATCGCTGGATTATCAGTTACAACAACTAAATCAGTAAACGTACCACCTCGATCGGCAAACACCTGCAACATCGCTGACGAACCTCGTTATCAACAGTTGTTCTGAAAAGAATACGTTTCTATTGTTGCAAGTCGTCGAGCGTCTGGGCGATTTTTTCATCGATCGGCACGAGTGGCTCAGTCTCCAGGCATGGATACAGGAGCACATTATGCGTTATCCTAAAACGTCTCCTCAAAAAATAACGTTATGAAGACTAACGCAATTACGCCTCAAGCCGATCAAGAAGCACGACAACTGGACGAAGAGGGCATCACGCCTGGACTGAGTGACGAGCAGTATCGCCGCAAAATGCAGCGTCGTAAAGAAGTTCAAGAACAGCGTTTAGCCGAACGAACCCTTGAAAAAGGACTCATTATTGTCAATACAGGCAACGGCAAAGGGAAGACGACTGCGGCACTGGGCATGGTATTGCGATCGCTCGGTCATGGCTTTCGGGTGGCGATCGTGCAGTTCATTAAAGGAGCCTGGGAACCTGCGGAAAAGGCATCGTTGGCCCCGTGGACAACGGGAGAACCTCCTCAACTGGTCTTTCACGCCATGGGCGAGGGCTTTACCTGGGAAACCCAGGATCGGGCACGGGATATCGCAAAAGCGGAAGAAGCCTGGGAAACCGCTCTCCACTACATTCACAATCCTGAATTTAAGCTCGTTCTACTGGATGAGGTCAACGTTGCCCTTAAGCATGGCTATCTTGCTCCAGAGGTCATTTTGAGCGATTTAGCCCAAAAGCCAGAGGATTCCCACGTGATCCTGACCGGACGGGGTGCGCCCCAGTCCATCATTGACCATGCCGATCTGGTCACAGAAATGACGCTCGTAAAACATCCATTTCGGGAACAGGGGGTTAAAGCTCAGCCAGGTATTGAGTTTTAGTTTTCGGGCGATCGCCTCAGCTTAGAGCATCGTTGGGCGCAAGGACAGATGCAGGTTTGTGCCGTTGTTCTGTCTTAGAAAATATTCCATCTCCGGGTGGGACATTGGTTTAGTGCATCAAGCGAGGTTCATGCGAACCATAATGAGGCACATAATGCAGCCATGAGGCAGCGATGTAGTGCGTATCGCAGGCGTCAGAACCTTTACGCCAAAAATCAGGCAGGATTGCAGAGAGTCTTGGATGTGCAGCGACTGGTTCACGCCTGGGTCAGACCCCACTGCGGTCTAGCCAAGGGAGTGACTCCTGCGATGGCCATAGGACTAGCTTCTCGTCCTTTAACGATCTCTGAATTGTTGTCCAGTAGAGGGTTTCAAAATATGCCCTCTTAGAAAACCAGTGCCGCACACTGGGTGGAGGCTTTTATCATTTCTCGAAGGGAAGGGAGCTGTTGGGGAAGAAGTGGTAGATTTTTTGTCGTGGTTAAGTAGCTTTTCCTTTTATCATTCCTGCTCAAACGACTGACTTTTAAACTTCAGTGTCCGGCAGTTCTCTGTCACAGTACGAACGACATCATCCGGTACCCCATCAGGAATCTCTGCTTCGATTTCGAGCGTGATTTTGACCTTGGCACCGTTTAGAGCAGTGAGATGCTGGATGACCTCATTAGCGATCGCCGGTGTATCGCGGTTGATCCGCATTGCATCGATATCGACGTTGCCATAAAACCTACGCAGGACAGTGGTCTGGCTATCTCCTGTCCCATTGCTTGCATCACCATCACCACCCGCTGTGCCGTCGCCATCCGTTGATAAGCCGCCCCCTGATGTTCCTCCATCCACGGTAGTTGTGGAGCCTCCAGATGTCATGGTGGTTGCCTGGGCTGCTTCAGCATCAAACTGCTGCTGGGCAATGTCAGGCTTCACGAGGAGGCTTTGAACGCTGATGTTTGGGTTGATGCCTGTTGCTGCCTTAAGGCCCAGGT
>JACYMB010000226.1 GCA_015272205.1 Synechococcales cyanobacterium T60_A2020_003
GGGTTCCACGTTGTTTCACCCAACCTACTAAAAAAGATTTGTCAGTCAACCAGGTAGCGTACCTGATTGCCTCCCAAAACACGCCTTCCCTCAATCGTTATAGATCCTTCATCAATAAGCGCGGAATGTTCACACACTGTACATACCAAGTCCCCAAGCATTCCCAGACTTCACCGTAAAATGGGCTGTGATCGGATCATTCAATGCTGCTCTGAATTTATCAACACCCTGGACACTGTATGAAAACCTTGAATTTGCCTCAACCTGATCAGATTTTGAGCAGCAAGCGTCTGGATTTATCCGGTGGATTGACCGAATTTCCGTTGGAGATTCTGGACGTTGCAGACAGAATCGAAGTCCTGAACCTATCCAATAACCACCTCTCCACATTGCCTGATGATTTTGCGCGGTTTCAAAACCTTAAGGTTGTGTTTTTCAACAACAATAATTTTGAAGTGTTTCCAGAGGTGCTTACCCAGTGTCCGAATCTATACATGATTAGCTTCAAGGCGAATCGCCTGAAGCAGATTGATGAGCATGTCCTTGCGCCTACGATTCGCTGGCTGACCCTGACGGACAACCAGCTTGAAACCCTACCCGCCTCGATCGGCAATCTAAATCAGCTTCAGAAGCTTATGTTGGCGGGAAATCGGCTGCAAACACTGCCTGAAGAACTGGCCGCCTGTCAGAGCCTAGAACTGATTCGTCTGGCCGCGAATCGGCTTACTGAACTGCCCACGTGGCTATTTACCTTGCCCCGATTATCGTGGTTAGCGTATTCGGGTAATCCTTTCTGTACTGCGACTCCGCACCAGAGGCCATCTGTCCCAATCAGTGTAGGGCGATCGCTCCCGGTGGTTAATTGGTCCGATCTCACCCTTGGCGACGTTTTAGGGGAAGGGGCATCTGGCGTAATTTACAAGGCAACCTGGAAGACTCAGGATCGCGTTGAAGAGGTGGCCGTCAAAGTGTTCAAAGGCGATGTCACTAGCGATGGTCTGCCTGCGGATGAAATGCGAGCCTGTATTGAAGCGGGTTCTCATCAGAATTTGGTACAAGTCCTGGGTAAGCTGGGCAACGCTCCGAATAGCCAGGAAGGACTGATCTTTTCCCTGATTCCTCCGCACTATGGGAATCTGGGTAACCCACCTAGTCTTCAAAGCTGCACCCGTGATACCTATCCCGCAGATCTATCTTTCACACTATCGACCATCCTGACCACAGTGAAGGGGGTTGCGTCGGTCGCTGCCCATCTCCATCAGCAGGGCATTATGCATGGCGATCTTTATCCCCATAACACTCTGATTACCGAAACCGGAGATTGCCTGCTTGGAGACTTTGGTGCAGCCTCGTTTTATGATCCGCGCAATGGGGAACTCGCGCAGGCTTGCGAGCGTTTAGAAGTACGAGCCTTTGGATGTTTGCTTGAAGATATGCTTGACCGCTGCACAGAGGTGGATTTGATTGCTCAGGCTGAACAGATGTATCAATTGCGGCAATTACAGCAAGACTGCATGAATCCCAACCCGTCGCTGCGTCCGCTCTTTGAAGCGATTGGTGAACGTTTGCATGGAGTCTGTTGAGGGCATTAACGTCCCCCCTACTCGACTCAGCTTTGCCCAACCGTCTGATGAATATATCTAGCAAAGCAACGTCTGAATTGATAATCGATTGGCGCAGAAGGATTTTGCTAGGGAAAGGTCATCCACGAAAATACCGTGCTAAGCTCATCACAAACGAAACAAACGAACTAAGCAGATCTTTACCATCGTTGTTTTAAGTTGTGTTCGTTAATGGGAGCGAGATTTAGAATGCGCGTGTTGTTGTTGTATCCGCTGTTTCCAAAAAGCTTTTGGTCGTTTGAAAAAGCGCTTGAGCTGGTTGATCGTAAAGCACTCCTACCTCCCTTGGGTTTGGCAACTGTGGCGGCTATTCTGCCCCAAGATTGGGAATTTCGGCTAGTCGATCGCAATGTGGATGAGGTCAGTGAATCGGATTGGGAATGGGCAGATTTGGTGATTTTGTCTGCCATGATTGTCCAAAAAGAAGATTTTCTAGACCAAATCCGTGCGGCCAAGAAACGTGGAAAACGAGTTGCGGTGGGTGGCCCTTACGCGACAGCACTGCCCCATGAAGCGGAAGAAGCGGGTGCGGATTACCTGATTCTTGATGAGGGTGAAATTACGCTGCCGATGTTCGTAGAGGCGATCGCCCGTGGAGAAACTGAGGGAGTTTTCCGCGCCAATGGCGAGAAGCCTTCGGTAACCGAGACCCCGGTTCCCCGGTTTGAACTCCTTAACTTTAACGCCTATGACAATATGTCGGTGCAGTTTTCGCGCGGTTGTCCGTTTCAGTGCGAGTTTTGCGACATCATTGTGTTGTATGGACGTAAGCCCCGAACGAAAACGCCGCAGCAGTTCTTAGCTGAACTAGATCGACTCTACGAGTTGGGGTGGCGACGAACCATTTTCCTTGTAGACGATAACTTTATTGGTAATAAGCGCAACGTTAAGCTGTTGCTGAAAGATCTCAAGGGCTGGATGGCCGAGCGGGATTATCCCTTCCACTTCAACACGGAGGCTTCTGTGGATCTCGCTAATGATCCAGAACTCATGGAATTGATGGTGGACTGCAACTTTAATGCCGTCTTTTTGGGTATTGAAACGCCAGACGAAGAGAGTTTGACGCTAACCCAGAAGTTTCAAAATACGCGGGACTCTCTATCGGAATCCGTGGATAAAATTATTGAGTCTGGTCTGCGAGTGATGGCCGGATTCATTATTGGATTTGATGGAGAAAAGACCGGAGCGGGCGATCGCATTGTTCGATTTGTGGAAAAAACAGCGATTCCTACCGCATTCTTTAGCATGTTGCAGGCTTTACCAGATACGGCATTGTGGCATCGTCTTGAGAAAGAGGGACGTCTTCGGGGGAGTGGCAATATTAACCAAACCACATTGATGAACTTTGTGCCGACCCGTCCCGTAGAAGATATTGCCCGTGAGTATATAGACGCATTTTGGGAACTCTACGATCCGGTCAACTACGCGAACCGTACCTATCGGCATTTCCTAAAACTCGGGACTCCTCGGCATAAGAGTTCGCTGCGGAAAGTGAGTTGGGCGAGCATCCGTGCGTTACTGATCGTATGTTGGCGGCAGGGCGTAATGCGGAAGAGTCGTTGGGTCTTTTGGCGAAATTTCCTGGGCATTCTGCGTCATAATCCTCGCGTGTGGGATCACTATCTGTCGATCTGTGCGATTAACGAACACTTTTTGGAGTATCGCCAAATCGTGAAAGACCAGATTGAGGCTCAGCTTGAGCAATTTTTGCTGGAGGAGCAGTCTCAACTACAGAAGGCCGCGTAGGGTTCTATTGCGGCGATCGCGTCCACGGCTTGCCCCCATCGATGCTTGGGGAGCCTGGTTATAGTCCGGCTCCCTCAATCTGGGCGTCAGCTTCAAGGGCGATCGCCCGTAGTGCTTCTAGGGTCTCAGTTTGTGGCTGTTCCCAGAGTCCCCGTTGGTGGGCTTCTAGCAGTCGTTCAGCCATGTCGCGCAGTGCCCAGGGATTGCTAGTTTGGATGAATGCCTGCACGTCAGCGTCCAACAAATAGGCTTGGGCAACGCCTTCGTACATATAGCCAGGGACGGTTTGAGTGGTGGCGCTGTAGGCAAAGAGATAGTCTACGGTGGCGGCCATTTCAAAGGCTCCCTTATAGCCGTGGCGCATGACTCCATCAATCCATTTGGGATTGACGACCCGTGAGCGATAGACCCTGGCAATTTCTTCTTGCAAACGGCGGATTCTGGGACGTTCGGGCAAGGAGTGATCGCCAAAATAGACCTCTGGATTTTTGCCTGTGAGCGATCGCACTGCTGCCGTCAGTCCCCCCTGGAACTGATAATAGTCATCGGAATCCAGGAGATCATGTTCGCGGTTGTCCTGGTTGTGCAGCACAATCTGGAGGTTACGAAGACGAGATTCAAAGGCTTCAGAGGCCGATCGCCCTTCCCCTTGCCCGGTGTAGGCATAGCTGCTCCAGTTCAGATAGGCTTGGGCGAGGTCATCATCCGTTTCCCAATGCTGCGATTCAATGAGACCCTGGAGACCAGCACCGTAGGCTCCCGGTTTTGAGCCAAAGATCCGATAGCGCGATCGCTCTTTAGCCTGCTCAAGGGACAGTCCTTCTGCTTGCCAAGCTAGAGTCTCTTTTTCGATCTGAGCCGAAAGGGGATTATGTTCTGCTGATTCTGGCAAGGATTCCACCGCAGCAATGGCGCGATCAAAGAGATCGATTAAATTGGGGAAAGCGTCTCGGAAAAAGCCCGATATCCGCAAGGTTACATCCACTCTGGGACGGCCTAACAGTTCAACAGGCAGCACTTCGATATCCACCACCCGCCGCGCTACTCCATCCCACACTGGACGGACACCCAGGAGGGCTAGCGCTTCAGCAATATCGTCACCCCCTGTCCGCATGGTGGAGGTGCCCCAAATGGAGAGACCGAGGGTTTTAGGATATTCTCCATGCTCTTGAGTGTAGCGTTCGATCAGGGCTTCTGCGGCTTTGCGCCCCACATCCCAGGCACTTTCCGTGGGAATGGCGCGAATGTCTACGGAAAAGAAATTGCGACCCGTGGGTAACACTTCCGCTCGTCCCCGTGTCGGCGCACCGGACGCCCCACTAGGCACATAGCCCCCCGATAGACCCTTTAAGAGATAGTCTATTTCTTGCGTTGTTTTTTGGAGGTTGGGTAAGAGGCGATCGCCCATCCATTGCAGTTCACGGTAGGTTTTGGGTAGGGAGAGAGTGGGAACGGTCTGAGTCTCTAGCATCTGATCAATCCACTGGGCTGCGATGTCTTCCAAAACCTCCACCGCATCGCCCACTGTTCGGCAGTGCGCTAATGCTGAAGGAGCGCGATCGCCCTCTGATAGCACCTGACCCAAATCATCCGCTAAGGGATCAAAAGATACTCCCCAATCCTGAGCGATCGCCCGGGTCAGCCCCACTCGACCTGCGCCAGGATGACGGGCGATCGCCATCATCAGATCGCGCAACTGCCGCTCGTCTGGGCACTGTCCAAAGATATGGAGTCCATCCCGAATTTGAGCTTCTTTGAGTTCGCAGAGATAGCTATCCGCCCGACTCACAAACTCTGCGATGTCGATGTCAGTCGGCGTAGACCCATATCCCAAATCTTGAGAGAGATGGTCTTGGGTGGCGAGTTGGAGGATGCGATCGCGGATCACGGTCAAGCGGGAGGGATCGAGGCTCTGAGCTTCGTAATACTCATCAATTAGGGCTTCCAGTTGGGAAAGGGAGGAATAGAGTTCAGCACGGGTTAAGGGTGGGGTGAGGTGGTCAATAATCACGGCTTGGGCACGTCGCTTGGCCTGGGAACCCTCGCCCGGATCGTTGACAATGAAGGGATAGAGATGGGGAATTGCGCCTAGAGCCACTTCAGGATAGCACTCTGGCGATAGTGCCACACTTTTTCCGGGGAGCCATTCCAGATTCCCATGCTTGCCGACATGGACAATCGCATGAGCGTTAAACGCCTGACGTAGCCAGTGGTAGAAGGCTAGATAGTCGTGGGTCGGTTCTAGGTCAGGGGCGTGATAGTTCAAAGATGGGTCGTGATCATAGCCCCGCGCGGGTTGGATGCCGACAAAGACATTGCCAAACTGAAGTCCGGGGATAGGAAATTGACCTGCCTGGTGAGATTGAGGTTTTGGGGTTCCCCAGCGATCGCCCATTCCTTTCTGAACCTGGGACGGGATCTGCGAGAAATAGCCTTGATAGTCGCTTTCCGAGAGTACCTGATGCACAACGCGACTGTGGCTGTGGGGATCATTCGTCTGTCCACTGGTGAGTTGGCGGATCAGGTCGTCGCCCGTTTCAGGGATATCGCCAACGGTGTATCCTGCCTCTCGTAAAGCATTGAGAATGTGGATACAGCTTGCGGGCGTGTCTAAACCGACTCCATTGGCTAAGCGTCCATCTCGCGTTGGGTAGTTCGCTAAAATTAGCGCCACTCGACGTTCTGTCGTTGGCGTTTGACGCAATCGCACCCAATTGGCTGCCAGATCGGCCACAAAAGAGACGCGATCGCCTACGGATTGATAGGTCACGACATCGGTTTCGAGAGCTTCGTGACGCTGTTGAACGGTTTTGAAGGAAATGGCACGGGTAATAATGCGTCCGTCTACTTCCGGTAACGCCACATTCATCGCCATATCGCGCGGGGATAGACCTCGCCACTGCGCCTGCCACTGGGCTTCTGTCCCCCCACTCAGAATCACTTGAAGTACAGGCACATTGAGCGATCGCCACAGATCCACCTGAGGGGATTCCGTATCCAACCGAGCCACGGAAAAACTGGTGGCATTTAAGAGAATCTCGATTTGCGGCAGGTCGGGCGATCGCCACAGTGCCAAGAGTTCCGCCTGGACGTCCGGTTCTCGCAGCGACGACACAAAGATTGGAATCGGCGTTAGATGGCGCTGACGTAGAGCACTACAAAGAGCATCGATCGGTTCTGTATTTCCCGATAGGTAATGGGCTCGGTAGAACAGAATCGCTGCTCCAGGTGCGATCGCGAATGGGGCAGCAGATGTAGATGAGGCGTTTGCACGCTCAGGAGACGAATAGATCCCCACTCTTGGAACGGTTGCAGGGGGAGCAGGTGAATAGTCTAACCCTAAACAGGTCGTTGCCAAATAGCGCAATGCGTTGGCTGCATTATCAATTCCTCCCTCTGTCCAGTACTGCCAGACTCGGTTGACTGTTGCCAAAGAGACCGTGGAATGGCTCATCAAATCGGGATCAGGGCGATCGTCCCCTGGCAGGACGATCAAGGCCGCCTGGGTTTGTTCAACAATCTCTTTTACCACCTCTAGGCCATAGCTCCAGTAGGATCGTCCCCCCAGAATCCGCAACACAATGATCTTGGCTTTGCTCAGCACCTCATCGGCGTAGGTGTCGATGGTGAGCTGTTGCTGAAGATTGAGGAGGTTGGCGACCCGCACCGTGGGAAACGGGTTGGGTAGCTGGACACAGGCCGCTGCGAGGGTTTGAATATCCGTATCGGCAGCAGTCAAAATCACGATATCCCCGGGAGTTTGCTCAATAAAGACAACTCCCTCAGCGTTGGGATCCCAGCCTCCCGGCATAGCAGCCAAACGATGCATAGTTTTCTCCGGTGGTGCGATCACCCATTATATAGCGATCGCTCAGAACGGTTTAGATTCCAACGTTGCGAATATTAATTGACCCGATACTCTGATCGGCGGGAGGCGCGGGTGTTGGTGGCGCGCGCACTGAGGATGGGATAGCGATGACCGTTTTGCGAGGGAGCAACGGATGCCGGTTTGTCTGGCTCGGCCTGGGCTTCGCTATTTTTCAAATTTAGTTCCCGAATCCGGCGCGACAGCAGGCGAATAATGTTTACAGCAATTCCAGGGGTCTCGTCAATAGCCTCATAGAGCTGCTGCTGCGTCAACGTGAGGCAGTCACACGGTTCTAGGGTGGTGACCGAGGCTGAACGGGGTTCCGAGTCAAATACAGCCATTTCGCCAAAACAGCTTCCCGTTCCCAATTCTGCTAGAACGCGATCACCAATGTGAACCTTGACCCGACCGGAGACGATGATATAGAGGGACTGCCCTTCCTGCCCGTGGGTGAAAATCGTGTGCCCTGCGGGAAATCCCAGTTCGTCCATAATCGAGGCCAGTCGCACCAAAAAATCATCGCGCAGTTCGTTAAAGAGCGACACCTTTCGGACAAAAAGCAGGCGATCAACACTGGTTATCATGGTTGCGTCAGGCGTGACATCAGGAATCTCTTTGGGATATCCACCATCTTATCGAAACGAGGGTGGAATGGCGTTTTTTCGACAGTAAGGGGGGATAGTATGTATCTTGGAATACGACAGAGCAGATAGAGCGATCGCTCAGGCAGGATTAGTTCGAGAAATAGATAGCGAATCGTTGCTGTTCGCCAGGTTTGATCGGTTATGGATAGAGCGAAACAGCCTTTCCGCAAGGGCAGACACAACAGGATTTGGGTCTTGACATAGGGTTGGATAAAGATCGTTGAAGGTTCGCGGCGATGCCGCGTGAAGATAGACCATCGCTGCTTCGCGGACATATCCCGTCGGGTGGCGAATGCCCGAAATTGCATGATCAGGGTGAAGTCGCCAGCGCTGTTGATAGGCTAACTGAAAACAGCAGGCTAAGGCCCAATCAGATAGAAAATGCCGCAACTCTAGCAGAGCCCGTAGCCGCTCACTGGCGGACAGGGGAACATACTGATAAATCTCGCTCAAAGCCTGGAGTTTGTCCCGGTTGTTTTGCCGCTCCAGCATATTGAGCAAAATAGACTTGTTGGGAATATCGATCGTGTTATCTAGAATTTCTAAGCCTTGGGCAATGCTGGCCGTAGATGTCGATTCCAAATTGAACGCTGCCGCCTGAATCGTATCCGATTTATAGAGAAATCGCATCAATAAAAAGAGTCTCTCCTTGGCGTCTGCATCTACATCCTTGAGGGCACTCACTAACAAATCGGCTGTGCCTCCTTCTAGGCGTGCCGATTGAAAATCAACAATGGCGGCATAGGCATGCCCCATAAACATCAGCTCTTGGTCGATGAACATTTCCAGCCCCGGGCGTCCCAAGGTGTCTATGACCGCTTCAATGCCCGCTTCATGGGGGTACTTCAACAAAATGCGGAGAATCGTTCGTCGCGTGTTGCCCCATGCGGTCATCAACCGAGTCACCAGGGCATCCATGGCTTCAATGGTCTGGATCTTGCCCAGGGCTGACCATGCGGCATTTCGCACCGTATCTGGTTTGTGAATATCTTCGGCGATCGCCAATAGCAGTGGAATCGCATCGTTTTCTAAGCGCACCAGGGCACGCATGGCAGCTTCACGAGTGGATTTGTAGTACAACGCCCGTACCAAAACCGGATAGAACTCTTCCGAATGAGTGGCGGCGATCGCATCCAGCATCGCCCGACGCACCCGCAGCGATTCATCCTGCAACAGCGGTTTGATGTACAATCGCAACGACTGCATATATAACGCCTCTCCCAGGGCACGGCAGCCCATCACCCGCTCTTGCTCATCCGGATTAATCAGCATTCGGCGTACCACATCCGTTGCTTTTGCCTTTTCCTTAGGATCACCGTGGCGGAGAAGAAGGGAGGCTGCTGTGCCGCGTACTACTGGTGCCACATCGGGTTTGAGGTAGGCGCGTAGCTCTGCCGTATTTGGAGTGGCGTCCGTAATCCAGATATATCGAAGCGCAACAGCCAGCACATCGGGGGGTAAGGCATGACGCTCAACCAGCGATCGCATTGCGCCAAGGTGAGCCGCGTTGGGATGGAGAACCATCGCGTTTAAGCTTTGACGCTGCAACGTGGGAGATAGAGTCGGCAACAGCGGCATCAACACATCTCCGGCTCCTCTGGGGTTGAGGTGGGTCAATAGTTCAATACAGGACTGCTTATCTGCCTCCGGTCTTGGCTCTTGCAACACCCTCACCAGCGCATCCTGAAAAGCATTCAGGTCAATATCCGAGAACGATCCCAACTGTCCCCACTCAGCCCCTAGCACCAGGAGATTGGTGTACTGCGATCGCAGTTGCCATACCGTCCACAGCCACACCATAGAGGCGATCGCAATGATCGAGAGAAATAGACCATTTTGGATATTGAAAAAGCCGATATTGCTGAGGCTTGGAAACGCCATCCGCACCATCGATAGCAGCAGCAGCATGCCGGCCCCTGTTAAGCCAATCGCAATAGGTTCCGCCATGCCGCGCACCATTGACTGGACGCCACCTCTAGCCCGTTCAGGAATCGGTTGAAACAGGATAGGGCTGGTACTGGCAACCAGGGTATACCGCAATAACTCATCGACAAACTTCAGCAGAATAATGACCCAAAACAGAATCGGTTGCCGCAGAACGAGTAAGGCTAAGAACGCCAGTGTAGCTGTAGATGAAGGAGGAATCATGGCGACGGAAAAAACGCCCATGCGCTCGACGACCCGACTTGAGACAAACCACTGCATGAGCAGTTCAAACATGCCGAGTACGCCGCTAAAGACCGCCAAGAAATCTGCAATATCTTCAACGTCCACATTCAAGTTCTGCGTGAGGCTCTGTTCAAGCTGGCTGAGATACTCAAAGTCAATCAGCAACAGCAGCACTTGCAGCATCACAAAGAAGGTGACGACCAGAACCACGTATTTCTGAATCGGGCCATGAATTTGGCGCTTTTTACTAAACTCTGCATCGCTATGGGTGTCTTGACTGCGGCGACGGCTAATATCTGGAAACGACTGACGATAATGACGACTGATGTAGAAGAGGACGCCGGCTCCCATGATCATCATCAGACAGGCCAGCAGCACTAAATTTTCTAATCCAATCAGCGATCGCAGTAGGGGCAGGGAAAATCCGCTTAAGACATCGGCCATCAAAATGCCGCTACTGACGAGGGGAAAGGTACGCTTAATTTCCCGAATATTGAAAAGCTGGTTGGCAGTGATGGAGGTATTGAGTTCGCTAAGCACATACAGCGCCTCTACCCAAAGGCGCATCAAAAATATGGCATAGGTGAACATGACTGCCGTATTCAGCCCGAACCAAAATAGGGGCAGGGGCAGCGCCATCAGGAGTCCAATCAAGACGATGACGGAGCGGAGCGGTAAGACCTTTTGCATCCAGGAATAGAGAAAGCCTAGTCCCGTGCCAATTCCAGCACTGGCAATGTAAATCCACGGTAAGGAATCGGCTCCATACTCCCCAATGAAGAGGGCTGCGGTACTGACTTCAAACCACAGCATCCCGACGGAGGTCGAGGTATAAAACAGGAACATTAGCAATGTTCGGGCAGCTTCCTCTGGGCGTAGATTAAACCACTGGAGAAGTTTACGCAGAATTGGAGAGCGGTTTTGGCTGATTGGCAACTCGCTTAGCTTCATGCAACACCCATCTCATCAAGCTATGTTCTAGGGCAAAACGCTTAGACTGACTCTATATTAAGAGTGCCCACAGAAACTGGCGCGTATGCACAATCGATTGATTCTAATCCAGTGCCGACTTGGCGATCGCATCTAGGGGGAGTCCGGCGGGATAGGTGCCCTCTTCTTTAATCTGCTGAATCATGCGTTTCGGAATCAACACCCGCATCTTTTCGGCGATCGCCTGCACCACATCGCCGCGATCGATCACACCGGATACCGCACCTGCAGGCGACAGCACCGTTAGGTGTTTTGTATTTTTCTCGTCCAGATCGCGCACAACCTCGGCTAGGGATGCCGTTTCGAGAATCGAGGGAAGGTTGTCTAACGGCTCAGCAATATCGTTGAGGGTGCGGCTATCCCACAGGTTGCGATCGGTTTCCCGCAACACATCAACAGACACCATTCCTCGATAACGACCGTTGGAGGCTGCATAGTAGGTCGTCGGTGGCGCTTCATGGATGAGGTGGTGTTCCGCAAACTCGCGCAGCGTCCAAGCGGCGTCTACCACGCGAAAGTCACGGGTCATGGCATCAGCGGCTTTGATGGTGAGCAGGGCTTCCTGAACGTTGGTAAGGCTACTGTAGGCGTTGGCGTTCCGCACCCCGAACCAACCTAAGAGGGCAATCCACAGGGCATCGAATGCGCCAAAGCGGAAAAATAGAACCACACCGATAATGATCGCCATCCAGCCGAGGGTTTGCCCCACCTTCGCCGCCCAGCGCACCCCTCTGAAGCGATCGCCCGTTGCTTTCCAAATGGCCGCTTTGAGCACTTGGCCACCGTCTAGGGGCAGACCAGGAATCATATTAAATAGAGCCAGCACCAAGTTGATATTGGCTAAGTCTTGCACGATGGTGGTCAACGGGTCTGACCAGCGCACCACGTTTTGCAGCAGGAAGAGAATCACAAATAGGCTGAAACTGACCGCAGGGCCTGCGATCGCCACCTGAAACGCTTGTCCCGGTGTTTTGGATTCTCGATCAATGGAGGCAATGCCGCCAAATAGGAATAGGGTAATGGAGTTGACCCGAATACCTTGGGATAGGGCAACGACGCTATGCCCCAGTTCATGAAGGAGTACCGACCCAAAGAGGGCGAGGGCCATGACAAATCCAGCGATCCAGGCGATGTTTTGCCCCCACTCCAGGTCTTGCCAGGTTACCCCGTATACATAGGTCACCGCTATTAAGATGAAAAACCAGGATGGATCGAGCATTAGCGGAATGCCAAATATAGATCCAACACGCCAACCTGATTTCATGCGATCGCCCCACACATATGCTTCTTCTCTCAGGATAATCACTTTTGCTGAGGTTTTGCCGAATTAGGGGCGATCGCCCTTTCGCGCTATCCTGAAATATATCGCTTTCGATGTCGGTATCTCCATCCTAGCTGCGCTGCAATTCACCAGGCCTGACGACCTCGATCACCAAGAGTCGTGGTGGCATAGCTCAGAATACAAGCCTTTCAATGATCCGATGAACTTAGAAAATCTCTTAAGCTACTAATTTGATTCTTACTGTACATATTTCTAGTATTGAGACTATTAAGTTTCTCCCGAAAGGTGAGTAAATCAGGTTTCACAAAGTTATTAAATTCTAAAAGTCGTTTGAGTAATGCCTCAAATGCTACACAACAAGTACGCGATTGATATATCTGATCATTGTCAAAAAAGCGTCTAAAACGGTATGCCATTGATCGATATTCAAGTACTCAGCAACTGTAGTCAACGAATTTACAATCCTTGTAGAAGAGTCAAAGGAATTAGAGCCTACAAGTGCATCTATTAATAAGGATAAATTCTCTTTTAATCTAGGCTTGATCAGCTCATCTGGCAGTTTTCGTCCATGCTTTATATTCGAAAGCAAATCTTCAAAGGAAATATTTTCAACTCGCTTGGCAATAAAAGCATTGAATGAATCTACTATGCTTTTCCTTTTCTTTTCTGAGTGAGTCTGATAGGTTGACTGTGCTAATAAGTGGGTAACCTGAATTAAACGATGTCCTGAGAACGGTATACCGAGCTTTCTAGGTTCCAGAGCTACGTTTAGTTAGGACTCTCTACTTATCAGTGCAAAATTTTATTGAGGATAACTAAAACCTCTCTCATTTTGGCCTATCGTTCTCTAGAAGTTAGCATTGGAGGCGAATCTTTGATCTCTAAAGATTAATTTAAGAGCAGCATCTTTATAATATTTAGTCGATTGACAAACCTGCTCAAGTTACTAACATATATTACTGAGCAATTCAATACGCTGCCATCATATGATCATTCTGGTGCGATCGCCCACCTCTCTCAATTGAAGAGTCGAACGGCACCCTCCTGATTTCCTATGCTTCGACCTCTAACGAGAAGCCCGGTAGCGTTTCCTCCCCCGACAACACCGCAGGCATATCGACCACCTCTACCGACTGTCCAGGACGGTAAATCTCCACCTGCTGATCCTGGGGATTAATCAACCATCCCAACCGCAGACCGCTATCGAGATATTCCTGCATCTTTGCTTGTAGCGGGGACAGGTGATCGCTCCTCGATCGCAGTTCAATCACAAAATCAGGACAAATCGGCGGAAACGTTTCTCGTTGTTCTGGTGTTAGGGCGTCCCAGCGATTGCGCCGCACCCAAGCCACATCCGGAGAGCGATCGCCCCCACCCGGCAAGCTAAAAATAGTAGACGAGCTAAACACCACGCCCAGCCCCGTCTGCTCATTCCACACGCCCACTTTGATGATCAGTTTGGCTTCCTGGTTGCCACTTTCTCCCCCCACAGGTGACACAATAATCAACTCTCCTTTAGGCGATCGTTCTAACGGAATGTCGCGATTTGCCCTGCACAGTTCATAAAACTGCTCACGGGTCAGTTGCATGATGGGCGATAAATCCAGGACGGTGCTCATCTCGTTATCCCTCATCTGTTCCTTTATCTTCAGCGTATACCCAGTTATACCAATTCCAAAAAATCCGGTTACAGATGGGGGCAAGGGGGAGTACTGGTCTGCTAAGAGATGATTGCTAAGATTATAAGCAGCATCGAGGTAAACCAA
>JACYMB010000227.1 GCA_015272205.1 Synechococcales cyanobacterium T60_A2020_003
CTGAAATTTACCATGCCTCTCCCGCCCGTAACCCCTCTTTCATGCAACAACGCCGCTTCGACATTAAGATCGGGGATTAAACAGTCGCAACCGAGGTTGGGAAACTTCCCGTTGCCCATTGGGAACGGTATGGCCCCTATCCTGTGAGCCTAACCGATGGCGTGTTCCGGATGGCGATCGCCGCTGCTCCAAATCCCAATATTGATGTCCATCTGATGGGAATGAGTATTTTTCAGGTCAATTAATTCGGTGAATCGTCGCTCAGGTATGCAGTGGCTGAGATAGAGTACGGTTGGAACGTCGCACACAGATGTTTACCTGACTCTATCTTGCCTTAGCTCCCTATGGATACTTCTTCGTTAACCATTCATCCTGCCACGGAAGCCGACATTCCGGCTATCCTCGATCTGTACGGTCAGGCTGGCCTAGACGAGGAGCCAATGCCTCTTGAAGACGCGATCGCCCAATGGCGCATCATTTGCTCCTATCCCCACTACGCCATCTACGTTGCCCTTCAGGAGCATCAGATCGTCGGCACCTTTGCATTGCTGATCATGGAAAACCTGATTCATGGTGGACAATCCTCTGGCATTGTCGAATCCGTAGCCGTTCATCCCGCCTATCAAGGCCAGGGCATTGGCAAAGCCATGATGCAAAACGCTATGCAGCACTGTCGGGCGCACAACTGCTATAAGCTCACCATCTCCGCCAATGCGATCCGTACCCATGCCCATCAGTTTTACGAAACCTTGGGATTTCAGAAACACGGGTATAGCTTCCATATGGATCTCCAGTGATGGTCTGCCTCCCCAAAACGGGCGATCGCCCCTATGCTTCGGCAATTGACGTAAGGAAACTCGTTGAAAATCGCCTAATCTTGAGGAGCAGGAACAATCTTATCCAGAGAGGTTCATGATCTTCAGGTTATAGAACCTCCCGCTATCCATTAATGTCAGGTTTTATGTCATGCGTTTACGACTCTCTCCTATTGTTGCAGTTGGCTTAGTTGGTTCCATGCTGGCGATCGCTCCTAGGGTGATCGCAGCGGATACGGAAATCGTCGCCAACAGCGAAGCGTTTGAAAATCGCGAAATCTCAGAAGGGGCCGTTAGCGTCTCGGTTAGCTATACACCCTATGATTTTGAAACTGTCGAAGAATTCACCGATAATTTGTCCTATCAGATCTCCTATGATGGGGTTCCCTACCTCACCGACAGTCAGTCCACCTTCTACAACGGCGTCGTGAGCCTCAACGATTTGGATAACGACGGTAACGCCGAGGTCATTGTTGAAACCTATAGCGGGGGTGCCCACTGCTGCACAACCTTTCTCATCTACTCTTGGCAAGGCAGTGACTTTGCGAAAACCGAAACTGGATTTCTAGATGGTGGGGGTGGCGTCTTTGAAGATATCGATGGTGATGGACGCGCTGAGTTTTCCACCTTCGATCAATCTTTTCTCTACGCCTTCAGCAGCTATGCTGGCTCTTTCCCTCCTTCTCTGATTCTCTCGTTCCAAGACGGGCAGTTTCAGGATGTAACGTTGAACTACACCGACCAGCTTCGATCCACCGCATGGCGCATGTACGAAAACATTCTTCAAGCCGAGCAGCAGGACTATGAAATCAATGGGGTGCTAGCAGGCTACGTGGCTCAAAAAATACGCTTAGGCGAATATGAAGAGGGGTGGGCCTTTATGCTGGCGCATTATGACGCTACAACCGATTGGGGACTGGATATCTACGACGACCAAGGCAACCCCGTTGGACAGTATCCAGATTATCCCACCGCCCTCGCCTCATTTCTGCAAGAACTGGGCTATCTTGACGCCGATGGACAACCCAATCCAGAGGTGGATCGGGCTCCTCATGCCGTCGATGCCGTTGAGCCGTGATCTCTCCTCAAGAGACAATCTAAAAACTGCCACAGACCCATCCGAGATGGAAGAACTTGGTTCTGTAATCACTGTCAGTCAGGCGATTGCCTTCGACAAACAAGCCCCCATTCCTTAATCTCACGGAGTCTACCCATGCGTTACGGAACTCAAGTCATCACCTTAGGACTCGCTCTATTCCTTGGAAGCTGTGGCAGGACAGCCATGACTCAAGAATCAGCCCCTACTCCTGAGCAATCGCCGATCTCTCAATCCCAAGTCTCTCTCCCCAACAAAGCTGAGGTAGAGTCTATCTTGAGGTCTACATCTCAGCCGTCTCCATCATCACCCCATACAGAGCTTGCATCCAGTCCATCTCTCGACCAAGCGTCGAGCTATCCCGAAATTGGCACTCTGATGTCTGCCCAAGCGGGTGACGTGATGTGTTATACAACGGTGCGCGATCGCCAAGGCCAAGAGTTCCCCATTGGTGCCACCTTTGAAATCTGCGATCGCCAAAATGAACTGCTTGGCCAAACCGTGCGCTTCGTCTATTCCGAGGAAACCGTAGCCGACTGCCAAAGTGCCGAACCCTGTGGGCGATCGCGCCAAGAAACCCTTATTTCAGACGCTATATTGCTGGGTCAAACCTGGCAGGTACTCAGCAATGGAGACTGGACGGTCACGGTAGGTCGTCTTGAAAGTTGGGACGGTGTCAATGGAACGGGCAATTTGACCTACTATGGCTGCGATGCCGCAGGCAACTGTCTGTCGCTTACTGATGGCTTTGTCGTCTGCCGTAACGGCGTCTGCAATATGTCCTGGGCCAATGGCAACTATGCCTACACGCTGTCATCCAAGTTGACGGAAACAGGAAACGACCCAACTACGCTGCTTGTATGGGAAAACGGCACGGAGATTCTTCGCGCAGACTCTATGGTGCTAGTCGATTCCAGTGACTCCTAACTGATCGTAAACTTTAGTGTCATCTACAACACACGATCTCTAAAAACGGAGTACTCTAAATAGTAAGGAGATAAAGATTCTCCTTTTTCGAGAAACGGTTCAATTTCACAACACAAGGAGGTCACCATCGATTTCCAGTTGAATTTGTTTCGTGTAGACTCAATAGCATCCAAACAGGTTGTCGATATTTCCTAAAGTGATTAAAAGAGAGTTTTGTCTACTAATTAGACACTCTGCATAGGTTGAACTGATGAAAGGAAATCCCTCGGCTTAACCGTTCTGGGTGTTTCGAGAAACGGTTCAATTTTACAACGAAGGAGGTCACCATCAATTTCCAGTTGAATTGTTTCGTATAGACTCCACAGCATCCAAACAGGTTGTCGATATTTCCTAAAGTGATTAAAAGAGAGTTTTGTCTACTAATTAGACACTCTGCATAGGTTGAACTGATGAAAGGAAATCCCTCGACGTGACCGTTCTGGGTGCTGTTGTTTTGTTTTTATCTTCCGCATTGCAACTATTGCGTTCCATCTGAAGACCTATTTCATAGGCACTATCTACGCAACCTGGTTGACTGATCAATCTTTTTTAGTAGGTTGGGTGAAACAACGGAACCCAACTTTAGCCTATATTCTGTTGGGTTACGCTAGCGCTCACCCAACCTACGAGAGAATCAGGGTTGTGTGAGTTTTGTCAGTCAATCAGCTACGCAACACCTCTTAATGCATTCAGGGGGGTTAAGCGTATCGCGGTATGGGCAATTTAGATCTAGAGCTGACGATCGCCTTTAATCTTTTTGACTCAATTCAAATCCCTCTGCTCGCTTAGTCGGGGTATCGTCTATTCAACCCCGGATATTCCTGCTATCCTATTTGCTCAGACAAAACGCAGCAAGCCAAAGCGCTCGAAGGCGTCTAATCACTTGCTGCACAGATTTTTCGGAGATTATGAAATCTGCTAAAGAGACTTGGATCTCAGGAAATAGAGCAACTATCCTGATCACTAGAAACCGTTGCAGGGGTTTCGACATCTGGAATAACGGTAAAGCGGGCAACGCTAATACCTGAGAGACCGTACTGTTCGCGCAGCACTTGGTTAAAACTCGCGATGATGTTGGGTAGCTGCGTTTCTAGGGTGACGCGCAACTGTTCAGCCTCAGGAGTGGGATTGCCAATCGTTTCAACAGCCATGGGAAAGTACCCCGCAATAGGAATGATTCTATTTTAAAGCCAAAGCGGATCGCCCTATGAAGGCTAGAAAGGTACAGATTTTTAAAGAGATGTATTAGAAATTCACAATGGATCTGCCCAATTCCTATCCTTGGCCGACGTCTGTACCCGAGGCGATCGCCCTACAAACGACCCTGGCACCTCACGTCATCACCCAGGATCAGCTTCCCGCCTTGATTCGGTTGGTGGCGGGCATCGATGCTGGATTTGAGGATAAGGGGCAGACAACCCGTGCGGCAGTCGTGGTGCTCTCGTTTCCAGACTTAGTCCCCGTAGATGAGGCCCTGGTTCGCCAACCCACCCCCTTTCCCTACGTCCCTGGACTGCTCTCGTTTCGTGAAATTCCGGCAGTCTTAGCCGCCCTTGGACAGATTCAAACCGCTCCCGACGTCATCCTATGCGACGGACAGGGAATCGCCCATCCTCGGCGACTTGGCATTGCTAGCCATCTCGGACTTCTGTGCGATCGCCCCACCATTGGCGTTGCTAAATCACGGTTGATTGGCACCCACGCAGACGTGCCCCCCGACAAGGGATCGTGGGTTCCCCTGATGGATAAAGGCGATCGCATTGGGGCGGTATTACGCACCCGCACTAACACCAAACCCCTATACATTTCCCCAGGCCATAGAATTTCGTTGGAAACCGCAATTGATCTAGTCCTGCGCTGCACCCCAAAATACCGCTTACCGGAAACCACGCGCTATGCGGATCGGCTGGCATCTTCGCGAACTCGGAAATCGGCTATGCATCCGTTGGGGTGATGGTGATGGGGCGACTGCAACGGAACCTCCATGACGGTTAACCAGTCATCCTTCTTGATTACTCGCTTCAACTTAGGAATACTCGTGTGAACGGATGGATGGTAGCTGCGTTAATGGGTGCGATCGCCCTTGTTCCAAGCGTTGAGTCCGCCTATGCAAACTCAGATGTAATCATCAGTCAGGCGAATACTGTGACCGCGCCGGATGCCCCTGACGAAGAAACGATTTCCAAGGCGTGGACAGACATTCGTGCGGCTCAAGATGCCGAAACGCCCGATCAAGCCGCATCTTATCTCGTTGAAGCTGCCCAGATCGCAGACCAGATTCAAGATCCAACCCGTCGCCAACAAATTTGGGCGGCGATCGCCACAGAATACGCCGCCATTGGCCAGATGGACGCCGCGATCGCCCTCCTGGATCGCGTAGACTACAACACCTATGCACCAGAGTATTGCTGCACGCCCTTCCGGCTTGAAGTCGAAACGGCGATCGCCCAAGCCTACGCCAAAACCGAACAAATGGACGCCGCTCTCACCTTTGCAGAGTCGATTGAGGCGGAGTTTGCCCGCGCTCAGGTCTTGGAGGCATTGATCGAACAACGGGTGCAGGCTAATGACTTAGACGGGGCGATCGCCCTGCTGGATCGCATCCGTACCGATGAGTACCAACTGGCTCGTGCCCAACACAGCATTGTGCGGGGTTACATTACCAACCACCAGTTTCACGAGGGGTTGGTGTTTAGCCAAACGATGACCAATGCCGATGAGCGATCTGGCGCACTGTTTAACGTAGCCCAAGGTGCGGTGCGAGCTGGAGACTACAGCATTGCGCAGCAGATTGCCCAAGAGATTAGCAGTCCGTGGACAAAACTGGAAGCGTTCCGAATCACGGCGATCGCCTATGCAGGCATTGGCAATACCGATGCGGCTCGTGAGCTGATTGATCAAGGCTATGCCGAACTCCAGGCCATGCCCGACAACCAATCGTTTTCCTATTGGATACGGAACTACGCCGAAATCGGAGCCTACGATGAGGCCATTCGCAGGGCGGAACAGTTGACCATTGCCTACGACCAAGCTGAAGCCTATATCTTCATCGGCCAGGTCTTGGTTCAGCATGGTCGGTTTGAGGAGGCCTTCAAACTAGCCCAGCGGGTAGACGATGGCGAACTTCAGGTGTTGGCGGACTACGAAGATCCGAAGGTGCTACTGCTGAACGACATTGTTAAACAAACCGCTCTCAACGGTCAGTACGACATTGCGATGCAGGTCGCCCGTACCTACGGCCAACCCGAGGATCGAGTGTATGCGCTTCAGGGCATCGCAGAACAGGCGCGGCTGATCGGCAATCCGGATCAGGCCAGCCTCATTCTCCAGGAGGCGTTTGATCTGGCCAAAACGATTGAGAAGATTGGCGACTACGTCGATCGCCACATGTACTTTGAAACCTCCAATGCAGGGCTACTGATGGCGATCGCCGAAGATTTCAGCAAACTTAACGACGCTGAACGGGCGATCGCCGCGCTCAATGCCGCCGTAGAATCCGCGCAATCCTTTGAAGGAACCAACTATTACGACACCACTGAAAGCCAGCTTCGGATCTGGCTAACCCTGGCGCAGAACTATAGCAATCTGCAACAGGCGGAACAGGCAGCAACCGTTCTAGAACTGGCAACGGAACTCGCCAACACCACCGAAGATGGTGGGTTGCGGGCACAGCGGTTGGCTCGGATTGGGCAAGCCTACGGGCGGATGGGGCGTCCGGCTCAGGCGCAAACTCTTCTCAGTGAAGCGTTACAGCTTAGTGCGTCCATCACCGACGGGGCACAGAAACTCGGTACCATGAGTGCGATCGCGGAAGGCTATGCCGTTTTAGGAGACGACACAACCCTTCAGGCGATCGCCCAGCAATTCCTCCAAGCCGCACAATCCCTCCCCGATGCCTACCAACAGAATACGGTTCTCGGTCAAGCGGCTCTTGCCCTTGCTGCTGCCCCAGACCCCACCCTGGCGTTCCAACTCGTCAACGCCATGCCGGATGAGATGCAGCGTGCCCAAGTTCTAGCAGACATTGCCGCGAAATACAGGGCAGCCAATCGCCCGGAACAGGCCAAAACCGCTACCGAACAGTTGACGGATTCCACCGATCGCATTTGGGACGCGTTCCAGCGCGACTCCCTCCTGAGTAGCTTAATTTATAACCAATATGCGGCACCCAGCACCGTTGCTCCCGCCTGGAGTTATGCCCTCGCCTCAGATCTGAACACCATCGTCCACGATCCCAAGGCACGAGCAACGAATGCGTTCGCCATTGCGATCGGCTATGCCCGTCTTGGCGATCAGGAACAGGCTGAGATCAGTCTTGCCTCAGGCTTGGAAGCACTCACCCAAGTGAGCGATCGCGCCACACAGCAAGATGCACTCTGGATCAGTTTGGACGAAATGCTGCTAGCCGATGAACTTGAGTTGGCCGTATCCCTCGTTCGCGGATTTAACGATCCCCAAACCCGGATTGCCATTCTCCGCCGATTGGCTCAATCCTACGCTCAGAATGGCGATATGACCCAGGCCAATGCCGTGATGGATCAAGCGGTGAATGAAGCTGAGGCGATCGCGGATCTGCCCAACCGGATGAGCATTCTCAATAGTCTGAACACTCAGCGCACCGCCTGGTCAGATAACCTCACCTACTCGATTCCGCTCTAAACTTTGAGCAGAGGTCTACAACATCGGAGGAGTACAGCCTTTGCAGCCTGACATCTGGTTCTGTCCCAATGACTGGCGATCGCTGATCTTTCGGCTCGTACTCGCCATGCTGGCCGGAGGGGCGATCGGCTGGAATCGCGAGCTAAAGCGAAAGCCTGCCGGACTACGGACTCACATTTTAGTGACGGTCGGTGCAGCTTTCTTTGTGATGGTGCCGCTGCAAGCGGGGTGCGAAACCCAAAATTCTGATGCCGTCAGCCGTGCCATTCAGGGGGTCGCCACAGGCATTGGCTTTCTAGGCGCAGGCGAAATTTTAGAGAAATCTCGCGCCGATATCACCAAAGTGGAGGTGAAGGGGCTAACCTCGGCCAGTGCGCTCTGGGTATCCGCTGCCCTTGGAATTGCTGCAGGGTGCGGATTGTGGCAACTTACCCTAACTGGGAGCATCCTGACGCTGGTAGTGTTGACGGTGTTTAAACGCATCGAACAGTGGTCCGAACGTCTTCCGAGAGGTCGTGAGTAGCGTCATTAAGGATAGGGATCAGGCTCTTCATTTCTGAAGATTGAACGGGTAGGCTACTGTAGAATCGGTCTAGCATGATCTCGAAGCCGCATTCCTATGGTGACGGCTTGGCGCGATCGCCCCTCTCAATCATCCACGGTTTACTCGTCCACCTCTATGACCACTCTAGCCAACTCTGCGTCTATCTCTACCCCACATCCCCTCGATCCCCTCACCCTCGACGAAATCAAAACCGCTGTCCACATTGTCCGCACCGAAAAGTCCGTGGGTTCCACCTATCGTTTTCCCTGCGTCACGCTCAAGGAGCCATCTAAAGAGTTCATCCTCAGCTACACCCCAGGCGAAACCTTCGAGCGCGAAGCTTTCCTCGTCCTGCTTGATAACGCCACGGGAATCGCCTACGAAGCCGTTGTCTCTTTGAATCAGCAAACGATTAGCTCCTGGACCCCCCTACCCGGAATCCAGCCGAACATCATGGCAGACGAATTATCGGATTGCGAGGCTGCCGTGAAAGCCCATCCTGAATTTCGCGAAGTCCTAGCCAAACGAGGCATCACCGATCTGGATCTGGTCGTTGTTGATCCGTGGGGCATTGGCAATTTTGGCTTTGCAGAAGAAGAGGGACACCGTCTCTCTCGCTGTGTGTGCTATCTGAGAGAAAGACCCGATGGCAACTTCTATTCCCGTCCCATTGATGGCGTTATCCCGGTCGTAGATCTCAACTCAATGCAGGTCTTACGCATTGAAGATTTAGGTACGGTTCCCGTTCCCCCCGACCCTGGTGAGTACGCGGCTCGATTTCAGCCCTCGCTTCGGGACGACATCAAACCCCTCACCATTACCCAATCCCAAGGCTCCAGCTTCCACGTAGACGGCAACCACGTCACCTGGCAGCGCTGGCAGTTTCGAGTTGGATTTAATCCCCGTGAGGGACTGGTACTCTACACCATTGGCTACGACGATCAGGGAAAGGTACGCCCCATTCTTTACCGAGCATCGATGGCGGAGATGGTGGTTCCCTACGGTGATCCGCGTCCCCAACACTTCCGCAAAAATGCCTTTGATTTGGGAGAACACGGCGTTGGACATTTAGCAAACTCGCTTAAACTGGGCTGTGATTGCCTGGGAGAGATCTTCTATTTTGATGCCGTCCTCACCGATAGTCGCGGCGAACCCTACGTGTTGGAAAACGCCATTTGTATGCACGAAGAGGATTTTGGCATTCTCTGGAAACATACGGACTGGCGACTGGATGAGGTAGAAGTGCGGCGATCGCGTCGTTTGGTCGTCTCGTTTATCACCACCGTAGACAATTACGAGTATGGCTTTTTCTGGTATTTCTATCAGGACGGCACGATTCAGTATGAAATTAAACTAACGGGGATCTTACTCTGCGGTGCATTGGCTGACCAAGGCAAATACGGAACCCTCGTTGCGCCCGAACTCAATGCCCTCAACCACCAGCATTTTTTCTGTATGCGGCTCGATTTCGACCTTGATGGACAAAACAACTCCGTCTACGAAGTCCACACTGAAGCCGAACCGATGGGGGAAACGAATCCCTTTGGCAATGCGTTCTACGCCAAGTCTCAACGATTTGAAACTGAACAAGAAGCGCAGCAGATCATCGATCCCCTTACGGGTCGATATTGGAAAGTTCTCAATGAGTCGGTTCACAATCGCCTAGGCCAACCCGTTGGCTTCAAGATCATTCCGGGTGAGAATGTTCTCCCCTTCGCCCATCCCGATTCGCCCATCCTAAAACGAGCAGGCTTTATGACGAAGCACCTCTGGGTCACGCCCTTCCACGAGGATGAAAAATATCCAGCCGGAGATTATCCCAACCAGCATCCCGGTGGAGAGGGGCTGCCGAAATGGACCCAGGCCAATCGGGCGATCGCCAACACCGACATCGTGGTGTGGTATGTCTTTGGGCATCATCACATTCCCCGTCCAGAGGATTGGCCGATGATGCCAACTGCCTATTCGGGTTTTATGCTGAAGCCATTGGGATTCTTTGATGCCAATCCAGCATTGGATGTACCGCCTTCAAAAGGCGCTTGCCATTAAAGTTCTCCTCTTGAGGGCAGGTTGAGCGTGGGTGTTCGCTGGAATACCGGAGAGCCCAGCGATACCTGCCCGTACAAAGATTTGTGCTTTAAGACTTTGCGGATGAATCTTGGGGATTTGCTTCCAGCCAGTCAAAGATACGATCCAGTTGCTCTAGGGTGACTAACCCATACTGCCACAGCACCATTGGCAGCAGATTTGGCGTGTGGCCTTCGTGGCGAAGTGCCATTTGGATAGAATCATCGGAAATACAAAGGTCATCCCGCAGAAAGTGGATTAACCTCGCAATCAGGGAGGATTGGTTGAACAACATAGAATCATTCCGTGAGTGAGTTGCTTCCTATTCAGCCAGAGTCTGCTCAAACTCACTTCACTCTTCTGTATCACCCAGTTGGGTGGTTCTCAAATCATCCTCAGTGTGCCACAGCCCCGTCCGGAATGACCGTACTCGACCCTGTATGCATTGCAGCATCCATCTTTCAGCTCGGTTCTCCCCTTTCTTAAGGGGGCTAGGGGAGATCTAGCCGAGTTTTGTAATCTACTGTATATCTTTAGCTGCTGCGTTGATCACTGTAGCCTTGCATATTAGATCCCCCGCTTCCTCTAGTCCCGTACTGAGCGTTCATCCACTTCTGCCAGGTGCTTAGGGGCATGGGTTGTGTGGTGATTGTCATTGTACTTCCCTTATCTCGACCTATAATGGGGCGTCAACGGTATAACCTTGAAACGCTCCCCTTAGTTTCCTGACTGAGCATGCAAGACAAACTCCACCGATGCCTTCAACGCCTTCAAGCCCTGAACGGCGAGTATGAAATCGGACAAAATATGCGGGTTGAGTTAGAAACCAAGCACGCTAACTTCCACAACCTTGGAGCATTAGGTCACTTTCAGAGACTGTAATTAGGGAATAGGGAAAAAATACCGGATTACTTAACACTGTCCAGCACTCGTAACACTGCGAACCGAACCTAATATGACCCGCAAAATTATTCAGACCGATCACGCACCTGCCCCTGTAGGCCCCTATAATCAAGCGATCGCTGCTTCGGGACAACTACTGTTTGTCTCGGGTCAGATTCCCCTCGATCCGGCAACCGGAAGCCTCATTGGCGATGGCGACATCGGTGCCCAAACCCAGCAAGTCCTCACCAATCTAGAAGCCATTTTGACCACAGCAGGAGCCACCCTAGATGACGTCGTCAAAACCACCGTATTTCTAGCC
>JACYMB010000228.1 GCA_015272205.1 Synechococcales cyanobacterium T60_A2020_003
GCTATCATCGTCGTTCGATTGCTGAAACTACCATGTTCCGCTTTAAGACTATTTTTGGGGGCAATCTCAGTGCACGTCAATTTGACAATCAAGCCGTGGAATTGTTCATCAAATGTGTTGCGCTCAACCGCATGATTCAGATCGCTAAACCCGATAGCTACAAGGTTGAAGGTTAATACCAGGACACTCTCAAGGCGAACCTGACCGTTTTTCTAATCATGCAACAAAGCCCAGCCGAGCCATAATTTCATCCATATCAGGGATATTTCGGAGAACGTAGATATGGGGATGCTCAATACCCGGTAGATTGGGACGAATGGGAGACGCCCCTAGAGACAGTACCAGTTTGTCGTAGGACTCTGTGTAGGTATCGCCTGTGTCCAAGTTGCGAACGTAGACTGTTTTTGAGTCCCGATCAATCGCTGTGACTTCATGGCCAACTCGAACGTCCAAATTTAGGCTTTGCTTCAGTTTTTCAGGGGTTTGCACCAGTAATTTCTGCCGATCTTCGATCACGCCCCCAATGTGGTAGGGCAATCCACAGTTCGCATAGGAAACATAATGATCGCGTTCTAAGACAATGATTTCAGCCTCTTCATTGAGGCGACGGGCTCGTGCGGCAGCAGAGGCTCCTCCTGCAACACCGCCAACGATCACAAGTTTGAGATGAGTCACAACGGTTTCTCCTTAGCGCCTAAAATCCTACTCTTGACATCCTTTTACCGTCTTAGGAATAAGCGAGTGAGGTGTTCTGTTCGCATCTTATTCCTAGTCGCGCAAAAGATTTGCAACCTTCCATATCTCTTCAGAAATCTGCCAAGCACAATTCACGATTCCTAATCTGTGAGGCGTAAAATGCAGGTACAAGGCGATCGCCCCTTTGCACGATTGAACCATCTTGTTTGAAGAACCTGTCCCAGCCTATTCCTCTACATAAGGTGAAACCAATGGATCAGCATGTTGAAATCGTTCTGCATCAATGGGTAAAGGGCGACTATGAACAGACACGGGTTTTATGCCAACGTCTGGCAGACCAAAACCCAAACTCGTTATCCTACGCGATGCTGCTCGGTATTTTGGCGCTACTCATGGGAGACGAGGAACAGGCAAACGCAATCTGGCTATCGCTTTTTGATGCGGCATCATCCATCTCTATTTACGATCAGTTAACTGCGATCGCCCATCTGAGCCTGAACCATCGTGCCTTTGCGATCGCTGAAATCGCCGATCGAGTCTCTCTGGATTTAGATTTACCTATGGATGAAATGGCGCTGCGGTATCTCCATCTTGGACGGGCGATCGCCCAACAGGGACAGTATGACCAGGCATTGGACTGTTGGCAACACGCTACACAGATCGATCCACATCTCTATGATGCCTATCGATATCAAGGTGAAATGCGGCAACACCTGGGCGAGTGGCAGGCGGCATTAGAGGTCTATGAGACAGCGTATACCCTCGGTGTGATCGATGCAGAGGGGTGCGATCGCCTTGCCCTATGCCATTCCCAACTTCAGCACTGGCAACAGGCAGAACAGACTTGGCACCAGGCGTTAGGCTATGATCCCGACCGCACCTCCATCTACGCCAACCTCGCGTTTGTGTATCTGAATGTAGAGCGATTTGAAGATGCGGTTTCAGCCCTCCATCGCTGGGTGCATGATCATCAATCCTTCGTTGATTGCTACTGCGCGTGGGCGATCGCTCAACCCTCCAATTCCGTTGCCGCCGCCTATCCTGTTCTCCAGTCGTTGACGCAAGGGAAATCTCCTGGGCAAGCAATCAGGATAGCTTGGGGACAGTGGCTCGATCGGGTGGGTTATCGGCGATTAGCAATGGATTTGAGGCAAGGGGCGATCGCATCTCCGCAGGCAACATCCTCTACAACGCCGATCTCTACTCCATCCCCAAAAACCTGGTTAGAGTCCACCTCTCATCTGGAACGATTGATCTATCCTTCTACCCAAGTTCACCTTGTCCCACCAAAATCCTTAGACCCCGATATCCATTACAGCTTTCGGTTTGGGGACACAATGCCACTACCGGGAAGCTTTGTAACAACCGTAGATAATGGACGCTGTTGGTTTGATACAAGTCAGTCTGCAATGGCAATTCTGACTTCAGATCATCATTTAATCCCCAATCTCTCACCTCAGTTTCCAATTCTGAGTCCCGGCCATCCCGTAGATATTTCTCAGCACCAGATCTTTAAACATCCCGACCTTGCACCTGTCAGATCCTTATCTGGTACAGTCGTTGTGCTGGCAGGATTGTTGAATAACGTCTATTTCCACTGGATGCTGGATGTACTGCCACGTTTGGAACTACTAGAACAGGCTCAGATTGATTGGTCAGCGGTCGATCACATCGTTTTACCCCGATCTCTTTCGTTTCAACGAGAGACTATAGATCGCTTAGGAATCCCTCAAGAGAAATGCATTGATCCCGTCGAAATCTCTCACCTCCAAGCCGATCGCCTGATTGTCCCTTCCTTCCCAGGGGCGATCGCCTGGTTTCCCCGATGGGCGTGCGATTTTCTGCGACAGCATTTTCTATCCGAAGCATCCCAAGGTGAGATCCCGTCCCGTCGGTTATACATTACGCGAGGGTCAACCGCGCCGCGCACTGTTCTGAATGAGGGGGAAGTCGTTACCTATCTACAACGCCGAAACTTTGAGGTGGTCTCGCTGGAAGCTTTGTCTGTCCAAGCACAGGCGACCCTTCTAGCCCAAGCCTCGGTCGTCATTTCTCCCCACGGTAGCGGACTCACCAATCTCGTATTTTGCCAACCGGGCACCCCAGTCATTGAGCTATTCTCACCGGACTTTGTGTACTCCTGCTACTGGTTCTTGAGCACAGTGATGAAACTCGACTACGCCTACCTCCTAGGTGAGAAACCGGAAGGATTTTGGCTGTACCAACAGCTCTACACCAGTAGCCGCCTCGCCTGCATGACCGTGGATGTACCAAAACTCGATTACCTGCTGAATCAGATGGGACTTTGAGAAAAATTATGTCCGTTGGCGTCAGGATGAAAACCAAATGACGTATCATTAAATAACTATGATGATTTACATAGCCATAGCTATAAATCTATACCAAAGACTGCTATCGCTATTTAGCTAGGGCGATGAAAAAGGAGTCTGTGTAAGCAAACTGCCCGTTTTTACGGACATATAGGCGTTGTCTTGCCCTTAGTGACAGGCGATCGCACGTTTGCTGATGTGTACCTCAGTCCACCCTTACCCCATCCAGTCAAGCCTGTGTTAGAAGCCTGTGTATTTGCAACCATACTATGCGGATTTTTCGGCATCATTTTCAAGAAAAATCTGATGATGAAAATCATCGCGATGGACGTGATGAGTACGGGCGTCGTCGCCTACTACGTGCTGATTGCATCCCGGGGGGGGCTATTCACACCGATTCTGAACCCAGAAACGCCGGGTTCCTATGCCGATCCAGTCCCCCAAGCCGTGATTCTTACGGCGATTGTGAT
>JACYMB010000229.1 GCA_015272205.1 Synechococcales cyanobacterium T60_A2020_003
CCGCTACCTCAAGGTGATTGTGCCCGTGTTGGATCAGGACAGTCGCGTAACTGGAGCCGTCATGATCTTTTTCTCAACGGCTAACTTGCGACAAGCCGTGCAGCAACAGCTTGGTCAGGTGGCGATCGCTGCTACGTTGATTATCCTGGCGGGGCTGTTTGCTTCTCTCATTCTCTCTCGCAAAGTCACCGCCCCCATCGCCCAACTCACCGCCGCCGCTGCTGCTCTAGAACAGCAAACCTTTGATCCCGAAAGCTTGAACACTATCAGCCGATCTCCAGATGAGTTGGGTTCCCTGGCTCGGAGTTTTCAAAATATGGCCGCCCAGGTTTACGAGCGGGAACAAAGCCTCCAATCAGCCCGCGAAGCCCTGCGCCGGAGCGAAGCCTACTTTCGATCACTCATTGAAAATGCGTCGGATATCATCCTCACCTTGGATGCCACCACCACCATCCGCTACGCGAGTGCCTCCCTAGAGTCGGTGCTGGGTTATACCGCTGAAGAATGGCTCAACCGCAGTTTGCTAGGACTCGTCCATCCCGATGATTTGCGGATGGTGAATCAGACCCTCCAAACCGTGGCCCAAAAAGAGGGGATCTCGCCGCCCCTGGAAATGCGCCTCCGCCACGCCGATGGGCACTGGATCACCCTAGAGGCGATCGCCAATAATCTTCTCCAGGATCCGGCGGTGAATGGCCTCATTTTTACCCTGCGCGACATCAGCGAACGCAAGCAGGCTGAAGTCTTTCAACAGGAAAAAGAGAGCGCCGAGCAAGCCAATCGCGCCAAGAGTCAGTTCCTCGCCAACATGAGCCACGAATTGCGGACTCCCCTAAACGCCATTATCGGCTATAGCGAAATGCTGCAAGAAGAAGCCCTGGATTTAGACCAAGAGGAGCTAGTCCCAGATTTAGAGAAAATTCATACGGCAGGTAAGCATTTGCTGGCTTTAATTAATGACATCCTGGATCTGTCCAAGATCGAGGCAGGGCGGATGGAGCTATACCTCGAACCCTTTGACATTGATGAACTCATTGATAATGTCAGCATGACGCTGACGCCGCTGATCCAGAAGAACCGAAATAAGTTAGTGATCCAGCGTGGAGACTCCTTGGGAAGCATGTATGCCGATCAAACCAAGGTTCGCCAAAACCTGTTTAATCTGCTCAGCAATGCGGCCAAATTCACGGAAAACGGTACGATTACGCTTTCCGTTGAGCGGGCTGCGGCCACCGATAACAGCGAAAACGACTGGATTACCTTCACCGTCACGGATACCGGGATTGGCATGACGCCCCAGCAGCAGAGCCGACTGTTTCAGGCATTTACCCAGGCCGATGCCACCACGACCCGCAAATACGGCGGCACGGGCTTAGGACTGGCGATCGCCCAGCGCTTTTGCACGATGATGGGCGGCAACATTACCGTCACCAGCCAGGTTGGAACGGGTAGCACCTTTGTGATGACGCTTCCCGCACAAGTGGAAAAACGTCAAGGCCATACCCTAGATGTATCCTCAGAACCAGTCTTGCCGGATAGCGAGATCCCACCCCCCGATCCAAATGGCGTTCCCATTCTGGTGATCGATGATGATCCGACCGTCCATGATCTCCTGCGGCGATCGCTCAGCAAAGAAGGATTTCGTATAGAGAGTGCCCTCAGCAGTGCCGCAGGCCTTGCCCTCGCCTGCTCCATTCATCCGGCGGTGATCACGCTGGATGTGATGATGCCCCAACAGGACGGCTGGACAACCCTCACACACCTTAAATCTGATCCGGAACTGTCAGATATTCCGGTGATTATGATTACGATGGTGAATGATCAGGGAATTGGGTATGCCCTCGGCGCATCGGATTACCTCGTGAAACCCGTCACGCGCGATCGCCTGCTCACCGTGTTGAATAAACACCGTCCAATCCAGCCTCCGGGCACGGTTCTGGTGGCCGACGATGACGCCACAAATCGTGAACTATTGCGTCATCTCCTCGACAAAGAGGGGTGGGCCATCTTGGAAGCCGAGGATGGGCGTCAGGTTCTGGATTGCCTTGCGGATCACACCCCTAGCCTAATCCTGCTAGATTTGATGATGCCTAAACTCGATGGCTTTGGAGTAGTTCACGAACTCCGAAACCGCCCTGATTGGAAGTCCATTCCGGTGATTGTGATTACAGCGAAAGAGTTAACGGCGAATGAACGCGACTACCTTCAAGGACGAGTTGAACAAATCCTATCTAAAGGCTCCTATCGTCATGAAGACCTCTTGGTTGAGATTCGTAAACGCATATCGATGGGTGCTGGTCAGCATTCGGTATAACGTGGCAGGATGAGTCGAGGAAGCAAATTATGCCAACCATTCTCTTGGTTGAAGATAACGAAATGAATCGAGACATGCTTTCTCGCCGCCTCTTTCGACGAGGGCATAAAGTTCTCATTGCCACCGACGGTCAACAGGGGGTTCAGCTTGCACAAGATCACCAGCCTGACCTCATCTTAATGGATATGAGCCTTCCCGTTTTAGACGGGTGGGCAGCGACTCGCCAGATCAAATCATTGCCCCAAACCCAGTCCATCCCCATCATTGCGCTGACAGCTCATGCAATGGCGGGCGATTGCGAGAAATGTATAGAAGCAGGCTGCGACGACTACGATACAAAACCCATCGAATTTTCGCGGCTCCTCGATAAGATTCAAGCGCTGTTGGCGCGAGGAGCCACACCATGACCCCCAATCCGGGCAGCAATCAAGGAGTTATTCTGGTCGTTGATGATAATGAAATGAATCGGGATCTCCTCTCCCGCCGCCTCCAGCGGCAGGGGCACAAGGTGTTCATGGCGATCGATGGCCAGGATGCCTTAGCCTCGGTGCAAACCCAGCCTTTTGATTTGATTCTGCTCGACATCATGATGCCGGGAATGAATGGGTATGACGTACTCGAGCGCCTTAAAACCGATCCCGCCTATCGCCATATTCCCGTGATCATGATTTCGGCCTTGGATGATATTGAAAGCATCGTGCGCTGTATTGAACTGGGCGCAGAGGATTATCTCTTCAAGCCGTTTAATCCAACGCTGCTCAAGGCTCGCATCGGCGCTAGCTTAGAAAAAAAGCGACTCCGAGATCAGGAACGGGCGTTTCTGGAACAACTTCAGACGGAACAGGCCAAATCAGAAGCGCTGTTGCTCAATATTTTGCCAGAGGCGATCGCCCAACGCCTAAAACACGGGGAGCAAACCATTGCCGATAACTTTACGGATGTCACTGTTCTATTTGCCGATATTGTTAACTTTACGGAATTTTCCGGTGCGCTGTCCCCGGCGGAACTAGTTGACCTGTTGAACCAAATTTTTTCGACCTTTGATCAACTGGCAGTACAGCACGGTCTCGAAAAAATTAAAACCATTGGTGATGCGTACCTGGTGGTGGGGGGATTGCCCACGCCACGCCCTGATCATGCCGATGCCGTAGCCGAAATGGCGCTCGATATGCTAGAGGCGATCGCCCAATTCGACGTACCGGGGACTGCTGGAGGTGATCGCCAGCCCCTCACCATGCGGATTGGCATCAACACTGGCCCCGTCGGTGCAGGCGTGATTGGTATTCAAAAGTTCACCTATGACATCTGGGGAGACACCGTCAACATTGCTAGCCGGATGGAATCCTTGGGCGTACCCGGACGCATTCAAGTGACCGAGCGCACGTACGAATGTTTGCAAGCCTGCTATACCTTTGAGGAGAGAGGTTGGGTCGATGTGAAAGGTAAAGGGCAAATGAAAACCTATTTTCTGAATCAAAAATGTAAGTGATTCGGAATTTTCGCCATTCCGATTGGAGAAATATACGAGATACTGATAGAGATAGTGAGTCGTTAAAAGATTTTGGGTTCCGTGAAGTCGTTGATGTTGGTGAGCAGGGGCACGACGGTTCCTCTCCTTAGTTCTGAATGCCTCAACTTGAAAAATGCACAAAATCGGTCTTCTCGGTTTGAAAGGAAGGCCGATTTTGCGCCAGTTGAGGTGTACATGTCATACCACAATTGAATCTGTTGAATCCCTACTTATATAGATGACTCCACCAGCCGCTAAATCCTAAGTTCAACCCTAGGGAACAGAGTTATAAGAATTCCCCGCAATTCTGCATCCGTGTTCCTGATGAGCCGTTTATAAATCAAAAGTCATTAAGATCAGGGTTAATTCATGCTCTGTCTGACGACCTTTCCATTTTGGCTTTGGATGGTTATCCCCAAGCGGTTAAGGCCTGAAAGCTAAGTCTTTCTTCTTTGTTTCGCTAATCGGGCGATCGCCATTCCCCCTTAAACCCAAATTTTTACCCATCAATACCGCATGGAATCTGGCAGTCAACCTGATATCCCTCATAAACAATCGTCCCAACGATTCGCCCACATTATCGGCACCCTCATTGCCTTGCTCACCCTTGCCGTCCCCCTACTCACCATCGCGTATTTTTCCTCTACCCCAACGGAGTCCTGGCAATCTCCGGTTTACCGTGTCCTGCCTCGTGACTAAACAGAATCGGTCATTGGGTCGCTGATCAAATGCAGAGGTGTTGACCGTCTCCCCTTACAATGCTTAACGGGGGATTATCCTGGTGTGCAGTTGCACCGGGCGAGTGTCCCCAGTCTATAGTATTGATGACGTTGGAGATGTAGTTGTGGATTTATCACGTATCCCTGCCCAGCCCAAACCTGGGGTGATCAATGTACTGATTGAAATTCCTGCCGGAAGCAAGAATAAGTACGAATTTGACAAAGATCTAAACGCATTTGCCCTCGATCGCGTGTTGTATGCGTCAGTACAGTACCCCTACGATTACGGGTTTATCCCCAATACCCTAGCCGATGACGGTGATCCCTTGGACGGCATGGTAATCATGGATCAGCCGACATTTCCTGGATGTGTGATTGCGGCTCGGCCCATCGGGATGCTGGAAATGGTGGACGGGGGCGATCGCGATGAAAAACTGCTCTGCGTTCCTGTGAAAGATCCCCGTTACGAGCAAGTGCAGTCCCTCAGCGACATCGCCCCCCATCGCTTAGAGGAAATTGCTGAATTCTTTAGAACATATAAGAATCTTGAGAAAAAGGTGACTGAAATCTTAGGGTGGAAAGACGTTGAACACGTTGCGCCCCTCGTTGAAACCTGCATCAAGGCAGCAAAGTAGTTAGACCTGACTGAGATCTGACATCAATGGGCGAATTTTTGCGGGTGAGGCTTGCGAAAATTCGCCTAACTATTGAGATGCGGGTACGCTGCACGGCTCAAACCAGCGTTTGATTCTGTCGAGCGATTGCTATCCGCGATCGCGCGCAATGTTTTGAGATTCGCATTGTAATTTTCCCGAAACCTAAATTCAGATTGGTATAAACAAAGAAGAGATTGTACTCCCAGTTTGTGACCCGACAGGAATGGGATGCCATTGGTGTAAAACGTTTTAGATCGTAGTATCCAGGTGATACGGTTCGCAATGCCTTACCGCTGGTACGATGTAACGATCATGAGGCGATCGCATTCTCAGTCCTGTGTCGTAGATATCGGCAGACTCCCGGAGAATGACTATAATTCTGGGTAGTATTTAGAAACCTCTACCGTAAGGCACGTGCACCTTAACATGTTCATGGGTAGGATTGTTGACAAAGAAAGGGTTGGTTAGATTGACGATGTCAGGCTTAGAGCAACCAGCATCTTCTTGTTCTGAATCTATTTCTTCCCCAGAGGGCGATCGCTTCATCGTCCGTTTTTGGGGTGTTCGGGGCAGTATCCCTACGCCTAGCCCGGATACCATCCGCTACGGTGGCAATACAGCATGTGTCGAGATGCAAGTTGGCCACCATCTCCTCATCTTTGATGGCGGAACGGGACTGCACATGCTGGGCAAGCATTTACTGAATCGACAGCCGATTGAGGCCCATCTCTTCTTCACCCACACCCACTGGGATCGAATTCAGGGCTTTCCCTTTTTCATTCCTGCCTTTATGGAAGGCAACACGTTCCATATTTACGGAGCCGTTGGCTTAAACGGAGCCTCTATCAAGCAGCGTCTTTCCGATCAAATGCTGCGCCCTAATTTTCCCGTACCCTTGCAGGTGATGCAGTCTAATCTGACGTTTCACAACATCACACCGGGTTCGGTGATTAATCTAGACGATATTACGGTTGAAACCATCTCCCTAAACCAGCCCAATAGCGCCCTTGGTTATCGCGTTAGTTGGCAAGGATGCTCCGTTGTATACGCCACAGACACAGAGCACAATCCAGACAAGCTCGATCAAAATTTGCTGTATTTGGCCGATCGCGCCGATCTATTGATCTATGATGCTGCCTATGCCGATCATGCGTACTATAATCTGGCTGCAGACCCTGGTTCTCACGATATGGAAGCTTGGCATGCAGGTGTCAAGGTAGGCATGACGGCTAAAGTACGCGAAATTCTCCTGTTTCACCACAATCCAGAGCATGACGATGATTTCCTGGATGCCACAGAACGGGAAGTACAAAGTACATTTTCCAACGTGCGGTTAGCGCGAGAAGGAATGGTATTGGACGTAAAAGCGATTCAAGACCCCGCCTGCTGATACCACCATCCCCGCATTGGAATGCTTGTTTCTCGTCCTAGATTGGGCATACTGAGATATGAATTCTCTACCGAATCACGTTGCAAGGAGGGTATGAATATGAAGCCTGACATGACCTCATGGAACCCGTTGCGTGGTCAAATCCTACGATTTTGGCGATCGCTCTTGGTTGCCCTTGCATGGACATTCATCAGTTGGCTAACCGTTGGAGGAATGCCAGCCCAGGCAGCCAACCCGGACCATGTAGCTCAGCTTTTAGAAACAAAATCCTGTCCGGGATGCGATTTGGAAGACGCTGATCTGCGGGGAGTTAACTTGCGCGACAGTAACTTAGAAGGTGCAAACCTCAAAGGCGCGTACCTTATGGCCACCAATCTCCGCCATGCTAATCTCAAAGGGGCAAACCTTGACTCCGCTCGGATGTATGCCGCGATCCTTACGGATGCGGACTTAACTAATGCCTCCACCCAATCGACCTTGCTTGGCAGTGCGAAAATCTGCCATACGCGCACCCCTGGGGGAACACTATCAAACCGTGACTGCGATAGCTATGCAGGATAGAGACACACTGAACCAAGCGCTACAGGACGAGGACCTGACAAAGTCTTCCATCCCTGTCTCCGCGTGATAGCGTTAAGGTTATTCTGGCTCCGATGAAGACGGCGGGATGCGTTGGCGATAGTAACTTCGTCGCCGAATCAGGAAGTCTGGAATATCCAACGTGTTGAAGCGGGGTGTCGGTGAGGCCGTAGGTGATAAGTCATCATCGTGCTCAGGCATCAGTGCGGATTGAATTGCCATGAGTAATTCTGAAAGTGCTGGATTCAGCTCAACGCCCGAATCCGGATCGGACAGGGAAAGGGGTAAAACTCGTTCCAACAGTTCTTGGAGCTGTCCCAGGCTGCGCTGATTGTGAAGATAGCGCTCTTTCCAATGTTGAATCGCGGCTTCGTATTCACCGGCCTGTTTCGTTTGCCTTAAAATCTCTTCCTGCATTTCAGCAATCTGCTGCTGCGTTTCATGAGTACGCGTTTGATAGCGCTGCAGGTCGGTTTCAAGTTCCAGACACCGTTGCTGCCATCGAGCTTGCGTACCCGTCTGCCGAGATAGCTGAAGCTCAAGCTCTTCAATCTGAGCCTGTAATTTGGCGATGGTCTGTTGCGGACTAAACGGCTCAAACTCCTGCGGTACCGATTGAGATGCACTCAGGGGCAGCAATTCTGCGATGAAGGCTTGCGTGTCTGGCAAGGTATTCGGTTCTGGGCGACATCTGCCCTCTTCTGGAGGCGAAGCCACTGCTTTTGTGTCATGGCGGAGCGATCGCACTTGGTAGGACGCGGCATCAAGTTCCATCTGGAGGCGCACAAGTTGGGCGTGACTGGTTAACAGCTCGGCTTCTAAGGACAGAATTTGCCGCTCGCGCTGATCGAGTGCCGCTTGCAGTTTGCTCGTTTCCCGATCTAGACGTTGTGCATGGGTTACGGCATCCGCTTGACTATTGACTTGGCATTCTTGAAGTTGGGCGATTATCTGATCCTGCTGAGCAGCGATCGCCTTCATCACACCGACCACTTCCTGGAGGAGGCCATGGTGTTCGTTGACATCGTCCTGCAGCGTAGCACTCTCAAGTACACGCTGCTGCTGCTGGAGTTGCATCTGCAACCGAGCGATCGCCTTCTGCTGAATGCTTGCAAATTCCTCGGTCATTGCAAGCTGGCTTTCTAAAATGCCCTGGTCACGAACCTTGACTCTCAGCTCCTCGATGCACAGCAACGCCTGATCCAGGGCTTGCTCCAAGTGGTATATACGAGCAACTCGATCTTCATCTAGCTCTCGAAGCTGCATCAATTCTCGCTGTAGCGTCGCGTAATCCATCGCCTCATCAGTATCGATTGAGCAGTTACCGTCCTCCTGCTGGATCGAATGTTCACCGGAGGGGTGTCGGTTTTGCAGTGCAGATTGATCGTGCAATTCTGGCTGCGACACTCAGAACCTCCTAAAAACGATGCCATTGCGATTACAATGCGTTGGGCGAGCCGTTACCTGTTACACGCACGATGCGATCGCGCATTCGCCCCTCAATCATATCCCGCTATTCCGCTAAAGGTAGCACATCCCCCCTAATCACACAAAAACCTGAAACCGTCCTCCAACTCCGCCAAATGGCGGAAACTTTGGATGAAATCTAAATGCCAGGTCTATCATTTCAATAAGTCCATCCTGCGATGGGCTCATATTTTCTTAATTATTTTTTGTTCTGGATTAACCCATATCTTCAGTAGAGGTCACCGTGGCTTTACATGCAGAATTACATCGCCATTTGGGCGGTTCGGTCGTTCCCCGCGTGTTGTGGCGATACTTTCAACGCACTCCATCATCTGAACTATCTGAACGGTTTCCGCACTATGCAGAGTTTGAAGCCTTCTACACTCGTCCACGCAACACGCTGGATGAGTATTTGGAACTTCATACCTTGGTGGAGGGCGTACAAACCGCAGAGGCACTCCCCTACTTTGTGTATCGATTAATGCGGGGAGCCTACATTTTCGAGAATTTGGCGTATTTAGAACTGCGGTACACGCCGTTCCTGCGGACACCAGAGTATTTAAGCCAGACTGAACGGATCGATCAAATGGCTAACATTGTTGAAATTGTCGGCAAGGCCAGCCAAATTGGCGAGTATCCAATTGTGATGAGCCAAATTCTTTGCATGCATTCGCGCCTGCCCTACGAGGTCAATCGTGCAATTATTGATCTAGCCGCTCAGCACCCCCAGTATGTTTGTGGGATTGATCTTGCAGGCGGCGATGCCCACTACGCTCAACGGCTAGACGAGTTCATTGAACTGTATGCCTACGCGCGATCGCTTGGCCTCAAGACAACAGGCCATGTTTACGAAACCCCGGAAGGATGCTATCCCGAACTGCTTCCCTATTTGATGCGGATCGGTCATGGCATTCAGATTCCGCTCAAGTTTCCAGAGTTACTACCCCAACTAGCGGCTCAAGGGCAATGCTTAGAAGTATGTCCAACCACCTATCTCAAAACGGGTACGCTCGACGATATGCATCAACTGAAGATTGTGTTCGATCGCTGCTTTGATGCGGGTGTGGATATTGCCATCTGTACTGATAATGCGGGGCTTCATAACAAGCGTTTACCGTTTGAGTACGAGAGCTTGCTGACGCAAGACATCATTGGGTTTGAAGAGCTACAAGCCTGCCAGGAAGCCGCATTCCGTCACGCTTTTACATGGGCCCACGAGCACCCTCCAGTATCGATTCTGAGTACGGCACTTAACCCCACTATCTGTGATCCAGTTTGCTAAAAAGGCCAAAATCCAGGGGGGTAGCATGTAGTGTTATCCCCCTGAACCTCAAATACTCATCATCCATTAACGCCTGATCATGCAACCATAGGCGACGAAAGATTAGGAAAGTTTATGCGCCGCGCTTTAACGCGGACTCAACTCGGTTAAATTCAAGCTCTAGACGCTCCTTAAGCTTTTCGGGTACTGGACGATTAGGATACGAACTATAGTGACCCGCTAAGGAATTAAGTGCAGTCCGCATTGTGGTGTACGAACTGAGCTTGGTGTAAGCTCCATCCCGACGGTACAACGACGAGAAATCGTTAATCATTTGCCGAGCCTGCGCCTGAGCCGATTGCTTTTCGGCTGAATCGTCGGGAAGTTCTATAGCGGTTCGCAATGTATTAATAAGGGCAATTGTATCATCGCGATAGTTACCCGTCAGCCCGGTTGGCGCAGAGGAGCAGCTGACCAAGCCAACTCCCATCACAACAACCAAAACCATTGCCAAAAGGCGAGAAACAATCTTTTTCATAAGACTTCGATGGTGAAAGGTCAAAAATAATGCAGGGGCGATCGCAATTTCAGATTGCGTATCAATCCTAGCTCGAACTGAGACGTTCTTCACATCAAGTTTAGGAATGCACGAATCCATAAAATACTGCCTCCATAAATTGTATATGGAGGCAGCATAGACTCAATCGTAGATTTTAGCGCTTAGCCTACTATGCCTCTACAGCCACAGGATATACGCTGACTTTCTTGCGGCTTTTACCCCGACGCTCAAACGTCACGATACCGTCCACCAATGCGAATAGCGTGTCATCACTACCGCGCCCAACATTTGCGCCAGGGTGAACCTTCGTACCTCGTTGACGAACGAGGATATTGCCAGCACGCACAACTTGGCCGCCATAACGCTTAACGCCAAGGCGCTGGGCATTAGAGTCGCGTCCGTTTCGTGTACTTCCTGTTCCTTTCTTATGGGCCATGTCTATTTTTCTCCTAGGAATCTAATGCTTTTGCAGATTTTAAGAGCGCTTTGCTGTAACAACCCAAGGGTTGGTTAGGACGGGATGCAGGGGTTTCATCCCTGCGTGGGGGCGAAGCCCCCACGCCCCTTATGTCTTAACAATCTCTTTCGCTCCTATAGATGCAAAATTACAACTTTTGGGAAGGTAGTTTTAGACAGCTCTCAGATGCTGACAGCAGGTTAGAAGCACCTACCCCGCTGAAATCTAGCCGCTAGGAGTCTGCTTTAGATGCGTCAGTTTCAGCGCCAGCCTTCTCTGCAGATGCTCCAGCTTTATCCTTCGGCTCAGTACGTTTAGGACTAGACTCTTGCTTAGTCGTGCTTTCACCCACGATTGTTTTACCACCTAAGTTAATGGCATCAATCATTAAACGAGTGAGTTCCTGACGATGTCCCTGCTTTTTGCGGGTCTTTTTCTTGGGACGCATTTTGTAAACGATGATCTTACGACCCCGGAGGTGGCTTAACACTGTAGCCTCAACCGTTGCACCTTCAACTAGGGGCTGACCCAGAGAAACTTCACCGTCATGCTCGACGAAGAGCACCTTATCTAGGGTGACTTTGCCATCTTCATCAACTGCAAGACGGTCAACGTCATAGAATCGACCTGCCTCGACACGAAGCTGCTTGCCACCCGTCTCAATAATTGCGTACGTCATAAACCTCTACATCCTTCATTCGCCGTACAGGTGACTTACTCTCTCACCCTTGGGAAACGAGAAAAGCGCTTAAAAAACCTGATCCGAGCGTAAATAACAACCAATTTACCATAATCGATGGTAACTGTTTAGAATGTCAACCTTGCTGATTTAAGCACAGTAATCAAAACTCGGCTTCGCAACGAATACCGCTCAAAATACAACTAGCTTGTGACCGTGTATGCAGCCAATGTAAAAACTTTGTGACTATTTACAAAATCAATGGCTCGTATTGTACTTCACTTATCTTGAGAGGAGCGATCGCCTCAAAGTCTTATACCAAGCTAATTCCAGGGGA
>JACYMB010000230.1 GCA_015272205.1 Synechococcales cyanobacterium T60_A2020_003
GCTATCATCGTCGTTCGATTGCTGAAACTACCATGTTCCGCTTTAAGACTATTTTTGGGGGCAATCTCAGTGCACGTCAATTTGACAATCAAGCCGTGGAATTGTTCATCAAATGTGTTGCGCTCAACCGCATGATTCAGATCGCTAAACCCGATAGCTACAAGGTTGAAGGTTAATACCAGGACACTCTCAAGGCGAACCTGACCGTTTTTCTAATCATGCAACAAAGCCTCTTGTCGGGTCAATATAAACGTGTTCAGTCCACTGAAAACAATATCGAATGGTTGCTGGATTTGTTTCCTATGCTGGCTGCCAAGCTTAACCAGCGAGGTGACAGCCTTTCGGGAGGGCAACAGCAACAGTTAGCGATCGCCATAGCCTTCCCCCTGCTAACTTTAACTGGATAGAAACCCTTAAGGGCGATCTGAAAGGCTTAAAGATTGCTTACAGTCCAAATTGGGGATACGCTGCCGTTGATCCGCAAGTACGCCACATTGTCGAACAAGCCGTTCGGGTGTTTGAGCAAGATCTGGGTTGCATTGTTGAAGAAGCGCATCCGGGTTGGGAGGATCCAGCAGATGCCTTTGCCGCCATCATTGCCATGGAAAGTGACCTGGTGGGAATGCGAGCAATGGCAGACAAACTGGGAAATCAGATGACTCCCTATCTGCGCGATTTCCTCTCTAAACCCTGGACAGCCGAAGAATTTACCAACGCTAACATGATTCGCAAAGCGGTTTGTAACCTGAAAGCGTCTGCTGCTTTTGAAACTGCTGCGCTCTGGAGCGATCGCCTACCTCCCGTCTTGAAGTGCATTCATGGTGATTATTAGCAATTAACGTTTAACAACCCTCTACCATCTGCTCGCAGGCTCCAATACTGACCCAGCTACTCGAACCATCCGCCCAGTGTTCTTTTTTCCAAATGGGCGCATTGTGTTTGAGGGTATCAATCGCGTACTTGCAGGCAGCAAACGCCTCCGACCGATGGGGACAGCCCACCGCCACCAGCACGCTAATTTCCCCCACTGTTAGTCGTCCCGTTCGGTGATGGATCACCACATGAGTTACGTCCGTCCACTGGGCCCGAATTTGATCGGCAATCTGCTGAAACACATGGAGCGCCATCGGTTCATAGGCTTGATATTCCAGCGCCACCACGGGTTTGCCATCGGTTTGCTGACGCACCATGCCGCTCATCACCACGATCGCCCCATTTGCGGGATCATCGGCGATGCGATACACCTCATCCAGGGATAGCGGCGCAAAGCCAATCCGAAAATCATCGGTGGCAGCAGTGGGCATTGGGGAGGGGGCAGGCGACTGAAGCATAGGACGGATCAAATATACTAGAGGACAGGGCGATCGCCCCAAATCAGGCGGTGCTACCTGTGCTGATATTGTAACGGGGGGACTGGCAAACAAGTTTACATAGAGTCCTGGGGCGATCGCTTGCATCCCTGCATTGGGTGTGGCAGAACAGAGCTGAAGACCCCTTAACCCATCACGCAATGAACATCATAGACGGCGTTCGGTTCGCAATGGTTGACCCCTCCACCTGTATCGATACTCCGGCAGGCCAATGGGCACATCTATCGTGGATGATTTTCGGATAGTTGACCCATCCCACCTACGTGATTCTTGCCCTTCTCAGCATTATCCTTTTGCCGTCGCTGATCCGTCCGCTGCCCTACAAGCGCTGGATTCGGGCGACGGGTGCTACGTTACTGGGATTCTACCTCCTGAGTGCATCCCCGGTGGCGATCGCCCTAGGCCAAAAGGTGTTGACGCAGTTTGTGCCTGTAGATCGGGGTGAACCTGCCGATGCCATCGTGATTTTAGGGCGAGGCTCCTCGATGCGGCGCGATCGCTCCGATATTGCCGCAGATCTGTGGCGACAGGGGCGGGCACCATTCATTTTTGTTAGCGGCATTTACGACGCTCCCGCCATGGTGGATTACCTAAAGTCTGAAGGTCTGCCCGCTGATGCCGTGGATGGAGAACCGTGTTCGCGCACGACGGAGGAGAACGCCCAATACACCGCTAGTATTCTGGAGCCCATGGGCATCCGCCGCATTATTTTGATTACCGTCCGCCCCACATGCTGCGATCGCGCCTTACCTTCCAAAGTTTGGGATTTGAGGTGATTCCCCACTACAGTCCCCTCCCCCGCACCCTCGGTGCCCGCACCGCTAGTTTGCTGGTGTTTCGGGAGTACGCAAGGTTAGCCGCCTACGGAGTGCTGGGACGCTTTAACCCTCGTGAGATTTTACCTCCCACTGAGATCAACGCCGCTAGCCTACACGTGAATCGGCAGATGGTGAAGCGCAAGCTGAAACAGGCGATCGCCACCGTGATCAAGCCCTGGCGCTACAGCTAGACCTTGCCACCCCCCATGAGATAGAGCAACGCCATCCGCACCGCAACCCCACTGGTAACCTGCTGAGACACGAGGCTAAAGGTGGGATCATCCATGAGGTCAGAACTGAGCTCCACCCCGCGATTGACGGGGCCAGGATGGAGAACGCGCACCTCTGGACTGCACTGCTGGAGGCGATCGCGCGTAATCCCAAACTGCTGATAGTATTCCCGCAGACTGGGCAGCAGGTGTTGGGTCATCCGTTCTCGCTGGAGGCGGAGGGTCATGACAAAAT
>JACYMB010000231.1 GCA_015272205.1 Synechococcales cyanobacterium T60_A2020_003
AACTTGCTCTTTTTTGATTCTGATACCCCGTCCGCTTGCGGCGGGGTAGTTCATTTTTCTATAATGCCCTGATCTGTAGCCCTGAGTCAGAGCAGTAGTCCAGCCACCTCATCGGAGGCTTCACTTTCAGAGACTCCTTCTTTAGGGGTCAGATTTTGCAGGAAGGGAGCATCCTCGCGATAGATCATGAGGTCAAACCAGAAAGTAGTACCGACGCCAACTTCGCTGACTAGGTTAACGTTGGTATGGTGCTTTTCGATGATGTTGCGAACAATGGACAGACCTAGCCCGGTTCCCTCCAGGGTATGTACTCGGTTCTCGACCCGGAAGAAGCGATCGAAAATCGCCTGTTGGTCTTCAGGGTCGATGCCGATACCTGTATCAGCTATTTCAACGCGAATGTGGGACGGTGGCTGATCAGAAAACGAGTCTAGGGTGTATGCTCGGACGGCAACGCATCCTCCCGCTTCCGTAAATTTCAGGGCATTTCCCACCAAGTTTGCAAAAACCTGGAGCAGCAAATCATAATTGCCGAGGACGGGTGGAAGCTCGTTTTCAATGTCATGAACGAGTTTGATGCCTTTGTCCTTCGCGTTGAGTTGGTAGGTACGCAGGGTTTGCTCAATGGGCTGAATCAGTTCGACCGCCTCAAAGCGATAGCGCCTACTCGATTCCAGTCGGGATAGATCCAGCACGTCGTTGACAAGACGGGTCAGGCGATCCGTTTCTCGGTTTGCGGTGTCTAGAAACTCGTTGCGCTCTTCTTCGGTCAAGTCTTCCCCGTACTCATGCAAGGTTTCGATAAAGGACTTGATGTTGAACAGCGGCGTTCGCAATTCGTGGGATACATTGCTGATGAACTGGCTTTTAGCTTCGTTTAGCTCCACTTCACGGGTGATGTCCTGCACCGTAATCGCGATGCCCTTGATGTTCTCTCGCGACTGGTCAAGAACCGTGTTAATCAAAATTCGGATCATCCGTTTGGTGGGTTCTGGGATGTTCACCCGCAGTTCTGCGCCCTCCCGCCGGCGCGGCATCGATGTGGGAAAATTGCCTGCCACAATCTCATAGAGCGGGCGGACAATCTCTAGCTTTACCGCTTCAGGAAGGTAGTGCAGCACATTCTTGCCAATGATGGCATCGGTGTCGTCCCAGCCAAAAATTCGTTTTGCCGTCGGATTCACCAGAACGACGTGCATTTGGTCATCGAGGAGCACCGCACCGTCGGCAATGGTCGATACCAGAGTTTCAAGCTTGGCTTTTTCCGCCGTTAGTTCTTCAATATTCTGCTCTTCATAGCTTTCTAGGCGTTCGGCCATCTCATTAAAGTTGAGAATCAGTTCGCCGAGTTCGCCGCCCAGGGGCAGATCAATGCGTTGTTTGAAGTTACCCGCCGCAATGTTTTTAACGCCAACGAGGAGTTCCTTAATGGGTTGCGTAATCGTGAGCGCATTGAAAACAGCCCCCAGGATCACCATCACCCAAATCGAGACGAAAACGGCAATGGTGACATCGCGCGTGAGGTGGGAGGAGGTGACCACCGTGGGATTGGGGTTAATGCCGATCGCCAGAACTCCCAAGTACTGGCCTTCATGGTCTAGGGGCACAAACACATCGGTAACTTCCCCATCGGGCGTGATGTGTTGACGCACCATAGGGGCGTCCATATTTTGTGAGTAGTTGTCCGGAAGCTGCATCCGGCGACGAATGGTGAGAGAGTTTTTGACCTCGGATTCAGAAAAGGGGATGCCGAAGAAAATATCGCCATCTTCATCGGCATACAGCATGTAGCGGATGCTGCTAGTGCTGCTGTAGAAGCGGTGTGAAAAGCGGGCTAGTTCGGTGCGATCGCCCTTATAGACAAGGGGTGCCGCGTTAGCTGCTAGCAGAAGTCCCAAATCTCGCCCAAAGCGCGTATCGTTTAGGCGGGCATCCTGCTGAATGCTGTTAACCGCCCAGAAGGTGAGGCTGCTCATTAGGAGCGAAACCACCAGGGTAGCCGCAGCCATTAGGCGGGTTTGCAGCGTGAACTCTGACCACCAACGCCCAATAATTTCCCGGAATTGACACAGAAGTTTAATCAAGACAGCTCTCTAGACAGCACGACTTGCTTAGAAACTAGCAGAACCACGACTAAAGCGGTTCTGAGAACCTATCGCGATCGCCCTCTGGTGTCCATTGTCTAACGCTCAGAGCTTCCCAGAACGAGACAGGACAATCGCAGGACAGCGTTCTAATCCACTATTGTGACAAATGCGGCTCACAATTTCTAATCAGGGTTCACGAATTTCATTAATTGATGTAGATGGGTGCAAGTGGGCTGGTAGCAATTTTGAGTGTTGAGTTCTCAGTTTTGAGTTGACGATGCGTGACACTTTCAGCGACTCCAGTACTAGATCTGGAATTGGAGACGTTGGCATAGGCAGCGCTACCGAAGGCCGAATCTACCCCAGAGATGCCACTTGATATCCAATATCCCGACGGGCATAGCATCTGTCAAACTCGATGCAATCGACTGCAGTATAGGCATTGGCGATCGCCTCTTTAAAATTCTCGCCCAGAGCCGTTACACCCAGCACTCGTCCGCCATCTGTTACCAACTGTTGGTTCTTGAGGCGCGTACCAGCGTGGAAAACCATTGCCCCAGTTGCCTCCGCCTTAGCAATCCCCGTAATGGGTAAGCCTTTCTCGTAGGTCTCTGGATATCCGGCAGATGACATAACCACACAAGTGGCGACACCGGAATGCCAGGAGAGCGGCGGTAACTGAGCCAATTTCTGTTCAGCACAGGCGAGCATGACCGTTTCTAAGGGCGTTTCCAGGAGCGGGAGCACGACCTGAGTTTCGGGATCACCAAAGCGGCAGTTGAACTCGATCACTTTGGGTTCGCCGTTGGGCGTAATCATCAGCCCTGCATACAACACCCCCCGATAATCTATCCCTCGCTGGCGGAGAGCCGCGATCGCGGGTTCTAACACTTCACGCTGAATTTGATCCATCAAGATTGGCGTCACCAGCGGGGCAGGGGCATAGGCTCCCATACCTCCCGTGTTGGCTCCGGTGTCCCCTTCGCCAATCCGCTTGTGGTCTTGGGCTGGGAGGAGTGGTCGAATGGTCAGACCATCGGTGATGGCTAGAACCGAGGCTTCTTTGCCGTCGAGGTATTCTTCAATAACGACTCGCGAACCAGCTGCTCCAAATTTCCCTGTAAATGCGTCGGTGATGGCCTGTTCTGCGGCATCTATGGTTTCGGCAACGGTTACGCCCTTCCCAGCCGCGAGGCCATCCGCCTTCACCACAATCGGCGCACCGTGCTGCTTCACGTAGGCGATCGCAGCCTCTGCATCGGTAAACGTCTCAGAGGCCGCTGTGGGAATCCCAGCCTCCTGCATCAATTCTTTAGCCCATGCCTTGCTTGATTCGATTTGGGCACCGGCTTGGGTTGGCCCAAATACGGTTAATCCCTGCTTAGTCAGAAAGTCTGTGATTCCAGCCGCTAGTGGCGCTTCAGGCCCAACTACGATGATGCTAGCGTTATTGACAAGGGCAAAGCGGGCAATTCCCTCAAAGTCATCCATCGCAAGACCTAGGTTTCGGCAGCCTTTCAGGGTGGCGGTGCCTCCATTACCCGGCACACAAAACACCTCGGTAACTCGATCGGATTGCAACAGTTTCCAGCTGAGGGCATGCTCACGTCCACCATTGCCGACTACCAAAACTTTCACTATGGTCTCACTCCATCCGCTGCAAACTGACGACATCAGAGCGATAATCAGCGCCCATGACTATACAACACCATGATTTCGTCTTTAGCTACACTCTACTCTAGCCAAAATTAGGAACTATCTTGACTCAATCTAGGATTGGGATTGGGATAACGCCATATCCGACTACTGAACCCGTATGATTATGCGCTTAAATGGGTCAGAATGAAAGTGCATTATCCTATAGTCTCTACAAAATGTTCATTGGGTTTATGGGATGGTGAACTGAGCCTCACAAAACTGAGCCTCACAAACACGAATGGCGATGGACGAAGCTGAGGTAAGGGCGGAACGTTCGCTTGGCTTGGTCAGTCGTTAAAGAGAGGTCAGGTTTGGGAGCGATCGCACTTCCTAGATTGACGCTTGTTTGAGAAATTTTTAGTAATAAACCATTATTGTTCTGATGACCATGCCGCTTGCGCCCATGCTCAACGTTCGGATTTTGAGTCGTTCGGTTCGCTGGATGTCTAGTCTTGTGATGATCGCCTGTGTAGGAGCGATCACCCATCCCGCCATTGCTCAGGCAGACTCGCCGGAATCCTCAGTGCCCACCGCTGCCGAACTGAGTCCGCTAGAACTCCTCGAACCCGATCCGCTTTTGCCGGAGCCGCCCGTCGATCGGGAACTGACCCCCCAAGAGCAAAATGCCCTGTCCGTTGCGTTAGATGAACTGAGCAGTCAAGCCAGCACCGAATATAAGCGGGGAAACGCAGAAGCCGCGATCGAGCTTTGGTTGCGGGTGGCACGGCTGCGACGCTACCTGGGGCCAAAAGCTGAAGTCCAGTCCCTCACGGAGTTAGGGGAAGCGGCATGGCAGGAGAATCGGGCACTTGTTGTCAGTGCGACCACGCGACGCTTAGAACAAATTGAGCAAGAAGCGCTGCTGCAATCGCCGCCGGACTATGACTTGCTGCTGAGCATTGCGGAAGGATACGAAGCCATGCGGGCACGCCCTCAAGCGGTGGCGACGTACCAGATTTTGTTAGAGCGGGCACGTCAGCAACAAGATGGGACTGAGGTGAAGCGCATTCTCACGGCCATGGGTGAGCTTCAGCTGGCCTGGTTTGACTACACCGGGGCAGCCACCACCTACGAAGAGTTGCGAAGACTATCCCAGGAAACGGGCGATCGCCGCTCGGAATTATTAGCCCTCGAACGCCTATCGACGATTTACCAAGAAAGTGAAGAGTACGAGTTGGCGATCATTGCCCAAAATGACTTGCTGGGCTTTTACGATAATCGCCAGGATCGCAATAAAATTCCATTACTGAAAATTACAATTGCTGAAAACTATGCGGCGATCGGGCGTCCTGACTTAGCGGCAACCACCTACCAGGAAGCCTTTGCCCTGGCGCAAGAGAATGAACAGTTTGGCTCAGCGAGTGATGCGCTGCGGGGATTAGCGAGTTTGTATCTCACCATTGATCGCTTAGAGGATGCTCGAATTGTGTACGAACTGCTGGTGGATGTTGAGCGGCAGTCCTACAGCCAGTACGGCATGATGTTTGCCTACGATCGCATTGGCCAGATTTATCGAGTCCAGGGATCGACCTATCAGGCGATCGCCGCCTTTCAGCAAGGACTCCAGCTTGCCCGTGACCTCAAGTACAAGGAAGACTATTTCCAGGAACAAATTCAAAATCTCCAACAGCCTGCAACCCCGTAATCCGTTCTGCGATCCCTCTAGGAGGGTGTATGTCTAGATCTTTGCCCATCCCACCCCATTTCGATCCCCGGCGCGTTAGCGAGGTGTGGCGAGTGCCCTATGCCGATCGGGCAGCAGCAGCGATCGCCTGGGCACAGGCATACGGAATCAAACCTGCGGCAGAGGATAAAACGCGAATTTGTCTGCTGGCGACCGATGTTCAGAACACTTTCTGCATCCCAGAGTTTGAACTGTTTGTCGGTGGGCGATCGGGGCGGGGTGCAGTGGAGGACAACGTGCGCCTGTGCGAGTTTATCTATCGCAATCTGGGTTGGATTACGGCGATCGCCCCGACGATGGACACCCACACCGCCACCCAGATTTTTCATCCCGTCTTTTGGATGGATGCGGCAGGGCAGAATCCGCCACCCATGACCATGATTTCGGTGGAGGATGTGGAGCAAGGGAAATGGCGCGTGAATCCGGCGATCGCCCACAACGTTGACATGTCGGCGGATGAGTTACAAGCCTATGCCCTCCACTACGTCCGGCAGTTGCAGGGGGTCGAAAAATATCAGCTAACCATTTGGCCTTACCACTCGATTTTGGGCGAGATTGGTCATGCCTTGGTATCTGCCGTCGAGGAAGCCTGCTTTTTCCATTCGATTGCCCGCGTCAGCCAAACCCGCTTTGAAATCAAGGGCAGCAATCCCCTCACCGAACACTACTCGGTGCTGAGTCCCGAAGTCGTGACCGATCAGCACCAGCGGGCGATCGCCCAAAAGAACACCAAGTTTCTGAAGATGCTCCTAGAGTTCGATGCGATTTTGATTGCAGGGCAGGCCAAAAGCCACTGCGTCGCCTGGACGATTGATGACCTGTTGACCAATATTCAGGGCATTGATCCCAGCCTTTCCCAAAAAATTTATCTGCTCGACGATTGCACCTCTCCTGTGGTAGTTCCAGGGGTTGTGGACTTCACCGACATTGCCGAGGCCGCGTATCAGCGCTTTGCCGCTGCCGGAGTTCATCGGGTGCGGTCTACCACTCCGCTCCAGGACTGGCTGGGACTCCAGTTCTGAACACGGCATTAAAGGGACGCAAAGCGATCGCACGCATCCAGTAACGCCGTTTGAATCTCCGGTTCCGTCATCGAATGTCCGGCATCGGGAACCACCACCAGATCGGCTTCTGGAAACGCCCGGTGCAAATCCCAGGCCGATACCATGGGACACACGACGTCGTAGCGACCCTGCACGATTACAGTCGGGATCTGGCGAATCCGATCCACATGGCGCAGTAGGTAATCCTCTTCGGTGAAAAACCCGCCGTTGATGAAGTAATGACACTCAATCCGGGCAAAGGCCGTCGCGAACTCGTCTTCTTCAAAGTGTGCCACCAACGCCGGATCCAGCAGCAGTTTACTCGTCTTCGCTTCCCAACTCGACCAGGCACGGGCAGCGGCTAGGCGAACGCTGGGATCCTGGCTGGTCAAGCGTTTGTAGTAGGCGGTTACGAGGTCATCCCGCTCGCTCTCTGGAATGGGGGCAAGGTATTCCTCCCAGGCATCGGGAAACAGGTTGCTGGCTCCCGATTGATAAAACCATTGAATTTCCCGTTTGCGGAGCATAAAAATTCCCCGCAAAATCAAGCCTTTACAGCGTTCGGGATAGGTTTCAGCATAGGTCAGCGCTAGGGTACTTCCCCAACTGCCCCCAAAGACGACCCAGCGATCGATCCCCAAGTGCGATCGCACCCGTTCGATATCCTCCACTAAATGCCAGGTGGTATTGTCGGTTAGCTCGGCATGGGGCGTACTTTGACCGCAGCCCCGCTGATCAAACAGCACCACGCGATACCGCTGAGGATCAAAGAAGCGACGATAGTTGGGCTGAAGGCCACCCCCAGGCCCCCCATGCAGGAAAACGACGGGTTGACCGTCAGGATTCCCGCACTCTTCTAGATACAGGGTGTGGAGGTCGGAAACGGGAAGGCGATCGCACCGATAGGGCTCAATCGGCGGATAAAGGTCACGCATGGGGATCTCAGAGGTCAAGGGTATCTACGTTTTCTCTTCTAGCACGATTCCCGACGGACGCCGAACCAGAATTTAGCGCGATCGCCCCCAGCGCTTTGGCGCAGTTCGATACCAGTAGGCAATGCGATCGGTTGGGACACCGAGCCAAAAGGCCAGCAAAACCAGTTGATTGAGAAGCGTTGTCCGGACAATCCCCAACCTTTGCCAGCGCCGTGCCGAGGTGCGGACAGCAGCAGGAGCAATGTAAATCCGGCCAATCCGTTTCAGTCGCTTAACCATCTCTACGTCTTCAAGAATCGGTAGAGGGGGGAATCCGCCGACCTGATGAAAGATCTCAGAGCGCATGAATAAGGCTTGATCCCCGTAGGGCATTTGGTTTAGGCGCGATCGCCATTTCACCCCCCATTCCACCCAGCGCAAGCGGCGATCGCTCCCGTCAATCTGGAGTTCAAACGCCCCGGCGATCGCCCTTGGACGGCCTAGCACCTCTGTAATGTGAGTTGCAAACTGCGGTGGCAGCTTGGTATCGGCGTGTAGAAAGAGAAGAATCTCGCCTGTGGCAATTTCGGCTCCAGCATTCATCTGATGAGCCCGTCCAAGCGGGGCTTGGATCACCCGCACGCCACAGCCCAGTGCTTTGTCTACCGTTGGATCCCCGCTGCCCCCATCCGCAATGATGATGTCTAACCTGCTGGGATCATCATGATGCTGACGAATAGAGGCGATCGCCTGTTCGATACAATCTGCTTCGTTGAGGGTAGGAATCACCACCGAGATGGAATAGGACATAACTCAGCCGCTACGGTCGTGGAATCTCTGCACAGATTTGATACCACACGGCTAGATCCTCTGGATAGTCGATATCAGCGAGGGGTTCGAGCATAGCAATGCTTAGATTTAATGATTGGGCGATCGCCATAGTCTGAGCAAGCACCTGATCTGTACTCCATGCAATTCCTGTGAATAGATCGGGGATCACCTGCTTCATGCCGATTAGATAATATCCACCATCGACGGCTGGCCCCAACACAAGGTCATGGGTTTGGAGTGCGGCAACGGCTTGATGGAGGATGGGAGGCGTGATCCCCGGACAGTCGATCCCGATGGCAATCACGCGATCGCGCTCCGATGCGGCATCTTGAAAGGCACGCAACAGGCGATCGCCTAAATCTCCCGTTCCTTGCGCTTTGTAAGTCCACTGTTCGCCCAACCAAGTTTGCATCATGGGGCGATCGCAGCCTGTGAAACAAACAACTACGTCTATAGAATCGGGCTGGGTCTGCTGGGCGATCCATGCTTGAACCGTGTTCAGGGTATGTTCAGTTAACTGTCGCTGGAGTGCGGCGGCTCCTTCTGCGCCCAAGTGTGGAATGAGCCGTGTTTTGGTCTGACCCGGTTGAGGATATCGGGTAAATACTATCAAACCAGCCGTTATTTGCACTGCCAAAGCCCAGAAAGCAACCTCAAAATCATAGATGAATCGTTATCGGTAATGAGCTGTGTCTCACTCTCGCCCCAACCCTCCTCACCCTAGAATCACGGCAAAAGAGCGGTCTATGACATGACCCCACAACGGGGAAGGGGATCACCAATAGACGAGTCCTAACGGAGTCTCGACAAGTAGGGCATCGTGATTACTTATCAATGAAAATCAACTATCTTCACACGAGAAATAGCTGATTGGGCACAATGAATCGTAAACGGAGGATAGTGACGTACTCCCGACACCGATGCAAACATACGGTGCGGGCTTCTCCCACCGGAA